>NZ_PNDS01000308.1 GCF_005886535.1 Pseudoalteromonas sp. S2755 | reverse complement strand
TGAGCGAATATTGCTTAGTCAGCATAAACTCTGCGATGTGGTTTAAATATGGTGAACGAGTTCTCATTGCGCTAGTCCTAAATGAACTGTATTTATATACAGTTTTGGTGTGTTTCTCCTATAGTCAAGAAAACGACTCACTGGGTCGTTTTTATCCTTTTCATAGTTTCTGTTATGATTTATTATATATCTGTCGCGTGAAGTTTGTTTTTGTGATAAATCTGGTTCAATGTGAATTATGACACATGACTAGGTAGT
>NZ_PNDS01000307.1 GCF_005886535.1 Pseudoalteromonas sp. S2755 | reverse complement strand
GTTCAACGCCTTAGGCAACAATTTTTAATTCTACCTGATGTCCAAGTTCTCTGATGGAGTTGAGGATCTTACGATATTTAGGATTACTGTTGGCTTGAGTGATAAACAGTTTATCGATTTTTATCACATCTATATGTAAATCGGCGAGGGTGCTTAGAGAGCTAAAACCTCTGCCACAGGCTTCAATCGCGTCACTTATAGATGCATCTCGTCATTGTTGCAATTGTTAAATCGTTTCATTACAGGCCTTGATAAGAGTA
>NZ_PNDS01000306.1 GCF_005886535.1 Pseudoalteromonas sp. S2755 | reverse complement strand
AAGGGTAAGAGTCATCTCAGTATTGCCAATTGCCTCCGTCAATGGCATCGAGGTAGGTAGCGGCCCCTGCGACCACACCGATAGGCATACCACTACCGACGATTT
Source organism: Pseudoalteromonas sp. S2755 (assembly GCF_005886535.1). Lineage (GTDB taxonomy): Bacteria > Pseudomonadota > Gammaproteobacteria > Enterobacterales > Alteromonadaceae > Pseudoalteromonas. Next base: position 158 of record NZ_PNDS01000306.1, on the reverse strand, counting down.
TGCCGTATGATGCCATATCGGCCTTAATGCAAAGCAAACCTTGAACACCCCCGGGCGGTGCTATAACGCAATTGATCATTTCGTCAAAAATAAGGGCACTACCATGTGCTTCAGTGAGCGTACGTAGTTTACGTAAAAATGCCCAAGGCGGATTTTCA
>NZ_PNDS01000305.1 GCF_005886535.1 Pseudoalteromonas sp. S2755 | reverse complement strand
GATCATAACCGGAAGCGAGAACTTTGACGCGAAATTTAACCTCAGCGACCAATCGCGCATCACCGGCAAGCTCAGTCTTAGCAACGTGAAATGCAATTTCATATTCGGTGGCATTAACCAAGTTTTATTGGTTTTTATACATATCAGAACCGAAGATTGCGGTCTCGATATCTTCAGACGAACATGCAACTTCTAATAGGGATAGGGTGGCTGCTGTGAGGATACGAAAGTTCA
>NZ_PNDS01000304.1 GCF_005886535.1 Pseudoalteromonas sp. S2755 | reverse complement strand
CAGGGTCTGGTTTTGTTCATCTTCTTTGTTATATCAACTGCACCAAGTTGCGCCCGAGCTTCTTGTCAATATAAAGGGCTATGTCTGCTTTTTTCAAACACTCGCTGGGATCCGCATTTTGATTGGTAATTTGCGTTACTCCGATAGAACAACTGAGAGAGTAAGCCATATCTTCAAAGTGAAATTTATGTTCTTCGATAGCCATGCATATGCTTTCAGCACACATATGCTCATAGAGTAAATTTGTGTGGATGATAAGTACAGAAACTTAGTCTCAACAAAAACGTAAAGTTAGAAGCTCTTAACATAATTTGTCACC
>NZ_PNDS01000303.1 GCF_005886535.1 Pseudoalteromonas sp. S2755 | reverse complement strand
TCCTGAAGCCGCTATCAACTATATCCAGCGCATAGAAGCAATCACTGGCGTGCGAATTGATATCATCTCAACAGGCCCAGACCGCGTTGAGACAATGATTGATCGCAACCCTTTTGCTGAATAATCCAGCTGTCGAGTGATAAAGAAAGAAGCTGCTACGGCAGCTATTTTTGTGTCTATTACCCTACAAGTATTTGTCTTCCAGCCGATAAATAAGCGAATGATTGCTCATATGATAAAATAAGACTGCGCTTAGGCGTAAATAATTCTATATC
>NZ_PNDS01000302.1 GCF_005886535.1 Pseudoalteromonas sp. S2755 | reverse complement strand
AGCAATGATAACAAAACCTAAAATAGTGATAAGTCCCACAGCCTGACCTAGGAAAGTAGCGTCTGAGTATGATAATGGCACCATCATCACACCTAGCGCACCAGATATACCGTTAACAGAAATAGCACCGACAGGCTCATCACTTTTTGCTTTGTCTAGCGCAACGATACTAAACACTACCAATGCACCACCTAGCGCCCCAAGCATCAGTGCTAATACAG
>NZ_PNDS01000301.1 GCF_005886535.1 Pseudoalteromonas sp. S2755 | reverse complement strand
ATAACCCGCTCAAAAGCCATATGTAAAAACGGTTTTTGTACCACGTGGAAACGCAGGTAATGAGCTTTTGCCTAAAATCGAAATCGTGGCTATCGGCGTTGAAGATTTCGATTCCTTGGTCGTCTTTGCTAAATAAAACAATGTACAATAAACCATTGATTGCCCTGCTGCCCCGCTAGTTATCGGTGTGTTTGACCGTTTCCGTGAAGAATGCTTAGCTTTTTTTGGTCCTACTCAAGCGGCATCGAAGCTAAAAGGCTCTAAGTCGTTTACTAGAGACGTTTAAGCACGACACGATATTACCACATCGGCTTATCAAAAGTTTGAAT
>NZ_PNDS01000300.1 GCF_005886535.1 Pseudoalteromonas sp. S2755 | reverse complement strand
ATATGTACGTAGCCAGCAACTTGAGTTAGATCCTTTAATTTCTAGCTTTACGCCTGTGGTGACGACATAAGTAGAGTTGCCGTGGATCCTCGATTTAATAGATTCCTTGACTCCAGGGATTTTCGCCAAGCTTTATACAGTATTTAGCCGTATTGTGATTGATGTGTTTGAATTCTTGGGTGTGGATATGAGCGAAGATATGCCGCAGGTCATTAAACACAACTCGCAGTTAATAAATTA
>NZ_PNDS01000299.1 GCF_005886535.1 Pseudoalteromonas sp. S2755 | reverse complement strand
GACAATGCAACGATCGGACGCCGTACACTGGGTAACGGAGTGATTTACTGTCCATATTATCTACATTAGACTGGGGTTAAGTACTCCGCCGGTAGCGCTACCGGCCTAACACCATATCAGATTTGAAGCCCTTCAAGACTATCTGATGAAAGCTTCGTATGAAGTGCCTAATGCGCGCGTCGCAGGTCCTATATTTAACGAAAGGACGTACTCACAAGGGCTTATGC
>NZ_PNDS01000030.1 GCF_005886535.1 Pseudoalteromonas sp. S2755 | reverse complement strand
CTAATCAATTTGAAGGGTGAAATAGCATATTAGCTTCGTTAAAAATTTCTCATTTAGAACAACTAAATAGCAAAATTTTTGCCTTGCTACTAAAGCTATTTCCCCGCTTCAAGATAGATCATTTACTTAATACAACTGGTATTACTTAATGTTTACGTCTTTGACTTTTTGATAGCCAGTTGCTTCTAGCTCGTCGTTAACGCAATTCAAAACATATTTTTTCATTTCAGATGCTTGCACATCATCATCTTTTGCCCAATCAAGGCACATTTGAGTTAACTCTTGAACCAAATCTGCAGGCGCGACTGGTAACTCTTCATCGGCTTGTACTTGTACACAAGCAAAAAGAGATAGAGCGATTAGTGATGAAACTAAGGTTTTCATTCGTGTTACCTGTTAGTTGAAAGAACAAGCATGTTTTAAAGCAAAATTTAAAATAAGGAAAACGAATTAATTTTCTCTTTAAGAGCAGAAAATTGATTCAAATTTACTTCAATAAATAGTGAGAAATATAAGCGTTGATGCTACATTTATGGGTTCAATCAAACTTATTAAAGATGGTGAAAATCAAAAATATGGAGCAAGAAACTAAGTCTTCGGGTGAGCAATTTAATCGTTATGAATATCTATTAGAAAGAACCTTATTTAAAGGACGGTGGCTGTTAGCGCCGTTCTTTGTTGGCTTACTACTCGCGATTGTGTTGCTATTACTTAAGTTCTTTAAACAGCTTTATATGATGACCATCAGTGCGCTTACAGCGACAAATCAAGAGCTACTCATTGGTATCTTAACATTGGTTGATACAGCTTTACTGGCCGGGTTGTTGATCATCATTATTTTTAGTGGCTACGAGAACTTTGTTTCTAAGCTTAATGTCGAACCACAAGAAGACAAACCGACTTGGATGGGGAAGGTGGGCTTCTCAGGGCTTAAAATCAAGCTGATCAGCGCCATCGTAGCGATATCTGCCGTAGAGTTACTCAAGGTCTTTATTCATTCTCAAGATTTAACCAGTGAGCAGCTTGCTTGGAAAGTAGGTATACACATTACTTTCGTGATCTCTGGAGTGTTGTTTTCGGTCACTGACTTTATTAATAGTCGAACCCACACCCATTAAATATAGCGATCATAAAAGAGTGATAACGATTTATACTCACTATCACTCCTTTATTCTTACTAGCATCATCTCTGATGGCTCAAGTGCTATAGCGCCACGTCACTACGAGCGACATCCTTCTTAATCAAACCTCTTATTACTGTAAAAAAGTAGTGAGATGGCTATCACAACGTAACCTAACAATAGGTAAAGGGTGGTTGCTGATTGCTCATGATTTAACAGGTAAGATTTAAAAGCACTATGCAAAATGACTACGAACATGCAGGAAAGCGACAAAGCAAGAGCGCTTTTAATCATACTTCCTAGCGCTACGCAAAGAACAAATCCCGCTACAGAGCCTGTAAATATCACTAAGTAGAAAGCCGCAGTCTCGAATGCGGAAAGAAAGCTACAAATTAGCAACACTAGAAGTTGAAACAAGGATAGGCAAAAACCAAGTTTAACCGCAGAGGCGTGGTAAGCCTGCTTTATCGCTTTAAGACTTGAATAAATAGGGAGTAGGTATAGTTGATCCCATGTCATTTTTGTTTGTAGCTTGGACCAACAGACAAAAATAGCGACCATCAGAACAAGCATATCGGTAAAGCCGATAACAAAATGGAGTGTGACACCAAAAAAGCCACTTGCGACAATGGCTAATAGCCCAGAGACAAGCAATATCTGACAGGTTTGTATCAACAGATTACCTGCAAAATAGCTCATTGGCATAAAAAACTGTCTAAACCCCTGAGTGAGGAAATCTGGTGCAAAGGTATTGCTCGGGAGCCACCCAGTTTGAATATTATTTATGTAGGTTTGATATGCCAAATGATGCCATTGGCAGTGGTGAGTCCGTGTCACTAACAGGTATATTCCCATTAACATGAGGGGAACGGCAAGCAGTGCTAAAATTTGCGGGGTATCACCAAAAAACATGGCGAGCACGAGTGCGAGCATAAAAACGTAACTATTATGTTTGAAATACACACTATTTCGAATACATAGTAAAAAGAAACTACCGCCAAAACTTGTTGCAAACAACATGGCATAGGCAACTTCAGGTGCGGGGCGGTTGAGAAGAACAAGGGCATTGAGTAGGTAGCCAATGACCAGAATTACCGTACCTTGCAAGTATATGTGCTGCTTAATTGCTGGGAATAGTAAGGCGCTTTCCTGTGCTTGTAGCTTCACCAACTGCCAACAAAAAGCCATCCATAAGGCGCTGATTGAAAAGATCAAACTAAATGCTTGTATATTTTGATCTTCTATCAAAGTTAACCAAGGTGAAGCGATAGACGCTAAGAACCCTGGAATGAAAAAGTTTGCCGAACCGCACTCTCGCAACCAAAATCCGGAAAACCCTGTCCACCAATTGCGCTGAGTTAATGTACTCATGCGTGTAACTCCACAAAGAGCTGCTCAAGGTTGCTATGGCTTTGCCGTAGGTCTGCTGACCAGTTTGCACTGTCGTGAGCTTGATAAATGCTAAACCGTTCAGATTGGTGAAGTACGTTTCCGGATGGCAGTTTGCTTGTAAGGTGATGCGGAACAAGCCTAATTTGTTCTTTTAGTGTATCTAATTCGCCAGTAACTAAAACCTTACCATTTTTAATAATGGCAATATGACTCGCGACGCGCTCAACGTCAGATGTAATATGCGAGGAGAAAAGTACACCAGAGCCGGATTCAAGCGCTAACTCGAATAAGTCCGACATAAATTCTCGGCGTGCAATGGGGTCGAGGCTTGACACTGGCTCGTCAAGGATCAGTAACTTAGGTCGATACGACATCGCCATTATCAGCGCTAAGCTTTGTTGTTGGCCAACTGAAAGGTTACTTACTAGCTTGCTTTCGTCTAACTCGAAGCGAGAAAGCCATTCTTGCTCAAGCGTAATATCCCAATCCGGATAAAAGCTACGGTGCAGTGCTAGGGCATCTTTGACTTTAAAGCCTTGATAGCCACAGGGTTGTTGTGGCACATAGCCAATTTGGCTTTTGCACGTAGGGCTCAGCTCGAGGTTGCTACTATTGAGGCAGCTAACCTCACCACTATTTTGTGCGACTAACCCAAGTGCAATCCGTAGAAGTGTTGTTTTACCGGCCCCGTTTCGTCCTAGTAAACCCATAACCATGCCAGGTTCAATAATAAGATTTATGTCCTCAAGAACCGGCTTGTCGGTAAATTGTTTATGTATTTTAGTGAATTGTAGTAGTGGGCTTGTCATTATTCTTGTCCCCAATTTTTATCAATCAATGATATCAATTCAGCCTTACTGATCCCAAGCTGTTTCGCATCACTAATTAAAATATCTAGGTTTTTATGGAGTAGGTTATCGGTCTGTTGTGTAGTTTGTTGCGGTGCAACGCGTGTCGGTTGGCCGCGTCTTCGTTCAAGCCAACCTTGGTCGACAAGTTGCCCGATAGCCCGAGAGACGGTCATCGGATTTACCGAGAAGTGCTCAGCTAGCTTTCTTACAGAAGGTAGCTCTTCTCCGGCTTGCGCTTTACCAGACACAATTAAACGCACTACCTGATCAAATAGCTGCTTATAAATCGGCTCTGCGCTGTTGGGGTTGACATGAATAAGATCTAGCATTACTCTAATTCTACTGTATTAATACAATAATACACTGATACACTCACTTAAAGTTAGCATACTGACCGTGAGTCAACAAGGAAATAACTATGAAAAAGCCATTTAAGTTTAAGAAAAGCTTAGTAAAGCTAGCGCTGCTTCCTCTCATTTTAGGAGCTGCATTGTCATCACAAGCGGCAACATCAACCGCAGAATTATCCGCTTGTTATGCAAAAGGCCTCAGTGACAGAGCGCAATGCGGAAAAATCTCGCAACCATTAAGTGAAACCAAAACAGAACAAAAAATTGATATTCACTTTATGGTTATTCCAGCGATAAAGCAGCTTTACCCACAAGAAGCGATTATTGCGTTTGCAGGGGGGCCTGGGCAGTCAGCCACCGAAATTGCAGCAAATTTTGAAAGGATCCTTAAATACGCGAGAGAAAGCAGAGACATTATACTTGTTGACCAACGGGGAACCGGAAAATCTAATCTTTTACAATGCGATATGGATGATCTTGAGCAACAATTTGCGCTAAATGATACTTTGTTGGGTCTCGATTTTTACAAAGAAGATGCCCTTAAGTGTAAAGAAAAACTAGGCACAGATCTTTCCGATTATACGACGGTTGCAGCAGCAAAAGACTTTGATGCGGTACGAGACGCGCTTGGCTATAGCAAATTACACTTATATGGTGGCTCATATGGAACACGCATCGCACTTGAGTATATGAGACAGTTCCCCGATAGTGTTGCATCGGCCGTGTTAGATGGTCTTGCACCCAATAACCAAAGTTTAATGGCGATTGGCGGCGCGGTAGAAGACTCATTGAACGCTCTCTTTACACAATGTGAAGCTGATAAAAAGTGTGCAAATAGTTATCCGAATCTAAAGCAGCAATGGCAGAGCTTGCTTAATCAAGTAGAGCAAACGCCGATAGAGGCGTCTGTTCTTCATCCAAGAACCAGCAAACCGCTCGCGATGACGATGACTAAAATGAAGTTATATAGTGCGATTAGGATGGCGCTTTACTCTCATTCCTTCCGTGCATTGGTGCCGCTTGCTATTAGTGAAGCGACTAAAGGTAACCTGGCTCCACTCGTTGGCATGATGGCACCAAATGAAGATGGTCTTGGATTGGCCATGGGAATGCATCAGGCGATTGTATGTGGGGAGGATTGGCCGCGATTAACGGCCGCGGACAAAGCCAAATATAGTGAAAACTATATGGGTAAGATGATGATCACAGGATTAGATGCGACGTGCCCAATTTGGAAGGTGAGCCCGGTGCCAAGTAGTTACTATGAACCTGTTTCATCCGACATTCCAACCTTACTGCTTTCTGGCGGATTAGATCCAGCAACGCCTGCAAAGTGGGCAGAAGTTGCAATGGAAAAACTAAGCAATGCCACACACTTAGTTGCACCAACGGCTACGCACATTGTCGCAGGGCAAAGCTGTGCTAATAAGCTTATTGCTAAGTTTTACGATGAAAAGACAGTGGGAGACTTTGATACTAGCTGTCTTGAAGAAGATACACGCAAACAATTCTTTATGAACATCAATGGCCCAGCAACCGCTGATAAGGAGTAACTCATGATCCAAGTAGATAACTTATATAAAAAGATTGGTGAAGTGAACGCGCTAGACGGGCTGTCATTTACCGCTCGTGATGGTCAAATTACGGGACTATTGGGACCAAATGGAGCAGGTAAAACAACTTGTTTACGGACCGTATTTGGCCTGCTCCAAGCTGATCAAGGTATGGCGTCTATCGATAGTATTGATGTTGCCAAAGAGCCAACTCGAGCAAAACAACAATTAGGATTGTTCCCAGACCCGTGTGGACTCTACGAGCGCATGACACCGCGTGAATATACCCAATTTTACGCTGAACTAAGTGGCATGGACGCAAAATCGGCCGCTGCCGCGACACAAGAAGTGTTAGAAAAGCTACAAATGTTGGATATCGCGGATAGACGCTGTAAAGGCTTTTCACAAGGTCAAAGAATGAAAACGGCGTTGGCGCAGGCAATCGTGCATAAACCAACAAATATTGTACTTGATGAGCCAACACGTGGTTTAGATGTAATGAGTACCAGAGTATTACGAGATTTGTTGTTGATGCTTAAGGCGCAAGGTCACTGTGTCTTGTTTTCTAGCCATGTGATGCAAGAAGTTGCAGCCCTTTGCGATCATGTTGTGGTCATGGCGAAAGGCAAAGTGGTCGCGGAAGGTTCTCCACAAGCTCTATGTGAGCAAACAGGTAAAGCCTCGCTTGAGGAAGCTTTCATTACCCTAATCGGTACAGATGAAGGAATTGCAGCATGATGAAATTAATCTCAGTTTTATTTAAAAAAGAAGTGTTAGACGCAAGCCGTGACAAACGTTCGGTGATGGCTGGCCTTTACTATTGCATTGGTGCACCTATTCTAATGTGTGTATTATTTACCGTCATGTTTAAGCAAATGGCTTCGCCTGATGCACTCAAAATCACCATTAATAACGCAGAGAATGCGCCTAACTTAGTACAATTTTTAGCGAGTAAAGAAATTGAACATGGTGAAGGCGAAGAGGTTAAAGCCATTACCTTGGAGATCAGCGATGATTACCAAGAAAATATGATGCAAGGAAAGAGCGCGACGGTATTTATCATCGCTGATAAATCGGAGCAAAAGCTACGTTCATCAATTAACCGACTAGAGCGTAACCTCATGTTATATAACAGTGAAGTTGCTTCATTGCGGTTAGTCGCGCGTGGTATCGATCCGACAATTGCTCGTGCGATTGATGTCCAAACTCATGACCAAGCGACACCAACCTCGAAAGGGGGCTTCGTATTAGGTATCGCAACATTATCTATTATTATTTCACTATTTTATGCGGCGATGGGTATGGCAATTGACAGTAGTGCAGGGGAGCGAGAGCGCAACTCTTTACAGCTTTTACTTAGCCACCCGATCAGTACCATGCATATTGTGTTAGCTAAAGTGGGGGCAATCGCAGGTTTCTCTATTATTGCCCTAGTGTTAACCACCATAATATCAAAGTTTGCATATAATATGGTGCCTTGGGAGATGATGGGCTTTACGGTGGTCATAGGTCCTAAATTTATTGTTTCAGCAATTATTATTGGCCTGCCGATAGCCTTAATGTCTGCCAGTTTATTGATATTTATCTCTTTCTTGGCTAAATCATTTAAAGAAGCGCAATCTTATGTGGCGATGGCGTTGTTCATTCCGGTAATGATGAGCATGGCTACGACCTATGATATTGCTACCGACATTATGCAATGGATGCCGATCGCAGCGCAGCAAAACGCCATGATTGAAATCATTAAAGGCAATGCAATACCAGTACCGCAACTATTATTGTCGAGCGCGGTCACACTGGGGCTGTTTGCAATTTTCACTTACCTGAGCAGTCGCATGCTAAAAAGTGAAAAAGTGGTATTCGGCCTCTAATTTATTAGCTCCCAACAATGGCGCTCAGGACGGCGCCATTTTTGTATTTTACCTCATCTCAATTTCACGTATAATCGGCGCCCCATAATTGATGTAGTAATGTACTAGCGCGATAACGCCCACAGTACACAGTTGAGTAAGTATGAATACGGCACCTAACACCATGACAGAGCAAGATAATCGCAAAGAAGTTTTAGAGTTTAATAAGCTGCAAAAGCGTCTGCGCCGTAATGTCGGCAACGCCATCAAAGATTATAATATGATCGAAGAAGGCGATGTGGTGATGGCTTGTATCAGCGGTGGTAAGGATTCATTCGCCATGCTAGATATTTTACTTAGCCTAAAAAAGGCGGCACCAATTCACTTTGATGTGGTGGCGGTCAATCTGGATCAAAAGCAACCTGGATTCCCAGAACATATTTTGCCAGAGTACTTCGAAACGTTAGATATTCCTTATTACATCATCGATAAAGATACCTACTCAGTCGTAAAAGAAAAGGTACCAGAGGGTAAAACGACTTGTGGCCTTTGTTCACGATTACGTCGTGGTACTTTGTACTCATTTGCGGAAAAAATTGGTGCGACGAAAATCGCACTAGGTCACCACTTAGATGATATTGTTGAAACGCTGTTTTTAAACATGTTCTACGGCGCAAGAATGAAAGCGATGCCGCCAAAGCTACGCTCTGATGACGGTCGTAATGTGGTGATCCGCCCGCTCACTTATGCGCGTGAAAAAGATCTTATTCAATACGCTGAACATAAGGATTTTCCTATTATTCCGTGCAACCTATGTGGTTCACAAGAAAACCTGCAACGTCAAAACATTAAATCTATGTTGGTGGAGTGGGATAAGAAAACACCGGGTCGAGTAGAGAATATTTTCAAATCAATTCAGAATGTTAGCCCAAGCCAACTGGCTGACACGGAACTCTTTGACTTCGAAAGTTTGCCTCTAGATAGAGACGGTGAGCGTGAGGCTTATGACTTTAATGAAGCAGTGGTTTCCTCGACAAACATTGATGAATCATTGTTTATTGATGTAACCAATATTTAATTTTCAACAATGATTTCCCGGGCTAGGTCTGATAGGCCTAGTCTAAAAGTCAATAATTGGTACTCTACAACTTAACTACTTTTGCTCTCCAACAGATTAAAAACTTTTCACTTTAAATTACCTGTTAACTCTACGCACCTAATTTATAGATACGGCCGGAGAAACGATCTCAGTATGAGATATCTTGCTCTTAATTTTGCAAAAAACGCAATTAAATGCATCTAAGTTATTTTAAGTGTAATTAATAATTGTTATCATTTGCTTGCGCTTTAATAATAACCAAGTTGTGGCTCTAAATGAAAACAATATCAAAACTATCCCTTATCGCTTTGGCGATTATGTATCCGTCTTTGCATGCGTCAGCTCAGCAGCTAGTGTCAGAAGATAAGCTTAAAGACCAAGATATCGAAAAAATAACCGTCGTTAGTCGTACATTAAATTTATATCGTAATGGTGAATCTTCAACGGGAAAGCTTGCGGTTGACCCACTTAACTCGACCCAAATGGTGACCTCTCTCAATGCAAATCTGATCCGTGACTTAGCAGCAAGAGATGCCAAAGATCTCTATCGTAATATCGCGGGGGTCAGCCAATTTAGTTACGCGGGGGTGACTGCACGTGGCTTTCGCCAAGAAGAAATCTATTTTGATGGTCTAAGAGGCGACCCATATGTGGGGTTTAATGTCCCACAGCTATTTAATGTCGAGCGTGTCGACTTTTTAAAAGGTCCCGCCGGTATGCTGTATGGACCCGGAGCACCTGGTGGATTATTTAACTATATAACTAAAAAGCCGCAATCTGAGTTTAGTGCCAATACTCGTATTATCGCGGGCACAGATAGCCGCTATGGTGCTTCTGGTGAGGTGACTGGTGAAGTAGCACAAGCGCAAAGCATTCGCTTGGGGGCGTTTTATGAACAACAAGATACTTACCGCGATAATAGTGCCAGCGAAGTGGCAATTGTGGATGCAGATTACGCTTATGATTTTGATGATGCTCGTTTGATTTTGCAATACACGCACTACAAACAGGACTTGGACGCGAATCGCTTACGCGGTGTCCCCGCTGGCGATGACGGTGAATTTCTAACCACACCATCGTGGAATCATAATGAGCCTACAGACTTTTTAAATCTAACCTCAGATGTATTGCAAGCGAGTGTTGTTGGGGATTTAAGTCCATCACTAAGCTACAACGTTGCGCTCCGCTATATCGATAATGAACAAGAACAAAATTATCATGAACCAAGAGCACTCATCGATAGCAATAAAGATGGTCAAATCGATTTGGTCGCACGTGAGTTCCGAGATCAACTAAGAGCCCAGTCTCAGCTATCTTTTGCTGCTAACTTCGTTTATGAAACACAGGTGTTTGGCGCTGAGCAGCGTACCGCATTTGGACTAGATATATATTCAGGGCAAGAAGATGCGTTGTTGGGTCGAGCGTCAGCCTCTAATGACTTTGTCATACGTTACCTAAATGGTACCTCGTTAGACTCGGATATTTTGCCTTTGTCTCTCTACAATCCTAATTATGGAAAAACGCAGGCAAATCAATACGATGTGAAGTTTGCGCCAGAAAGTACAACAAAACAAAAGCGTAATGGCATGTATGCACTCAACGAGCTCGCCTGGGAGAAAGTAACGTTTGTAGCAGGCGTTCGTTATGACCAGTTTGAAGACAATGCCAATGGCAGTAAGTTTGATGATACCAATGTCAGCTTCAGAATTGGTGGTATCTACAAGCTATCTGATGATATCTCATTGTATTCACAGTGGGCTGATTCTTATGAACCTCAAGGCGTGTCCAGTCAGGATGAAAAAGCGGGTGGCCCATTTGAGCCAACGACGGGTGATATCATTGAAGTTGGGCTTAACGCTGAGTTATTTGACGGAAGTACATTGCTAAAAGTCGCTGGTTATCAGATAACAAGGCAAAACTTGCTACAAAATACAGGTACAGATCCTGAGAAAGATGGGGTTGATAATTTAGCGCCAATCGGAGAAATCACGAGTAAAGGCCTAGAAATCGAGCTAATCACCGACGTGACCCCTGACTGGGTAGTAAGTCTGGCCTATGCCTATAATGATGCGACTATCACCGCTGACAATGGCGCAGGTGGGATCCGCAATAGTGTTGGCGATAAATTTGCCAACGCCCCTGAAAATCAGTTTGGGGTGTGGACTCGATATCAGATCCCTGAGTGGAATCTGGCTTTCGCTGTTGGCGGTAACTATGTGGATGAGCAGCTTAGTTTATCTGGCCAAACACTAAATTCCTATTTCGTCGCTGACACCTCCATTATTTGGGAACTAGATAACTACAGTGTGCTATTCAGAGTTGAAAACGTACTCGATAAAGAATATGCAGAGTCGGGCTTTTTAGAGCGCACAGGACACTTTCCTGGTGAGCCACGAAATGCTTTCTTGGAGTTTACCTACAACTGGTAATGCTTAAGTTGACCTGAGGCTCGGTAAGTTATCCGAGCTTATGGGAATGAAAGTCGACCTTTAAGAGGATCAAGATGGCAGACAAAGCTAGACAAAGAAAGCGGCTACGCAAGCTATATGATTTACATGCCTGGGTAGGCTTTCAATTAGCGGCGGTCATGTTTGTGATCCTCGCAACGGGCACAATTGCAACCGTTTCAAATGAATTAGATTGGCTTGTTTTTGACGAAATGCGTGCGAGTCAAAAGCCCGAAGAGATAAAAGAGCAAACGGCGGCATCGTGGAGAAACATGTATGCGTCGATAGCTGAGCGCTATCCTGAAGGCCGTATTATTACGTTAGGCACAATGGGAAGTGACTACTTTACCTATCGTGCAAGGGTAGCTTTCGAGGCTAAAAGTGATAGGTATGTTCACGTCGACCAATGGACCCATGAAGTAACAGGTGATATTCCATTACTCACAATACAGCGCTTTTTTAGAGACTTGCATCGCTACCTATTTATGCCGGCAATGCCCGGACTACCAATTGTTACCGCTTTTGCATTCATTTTACTGATCTCTGTCTACACTGGACTGAAAACCACACGAAATTGGAAAGTTGCGCTTTGGCGTTTGAGAGTGGTACAAGATACAAGAGTATTTTTGAGTGACCTGCATAAGGTTTTTGGCTTATGGGGACTGTGGTTTACTGCGCTTATAATAATCACGGGTATTTGGTATCTATATGAGTTTTCTGCACGGGTAGCGGGTGTGAGTTTGGAGCCTCCGGCTCCAAAAGTTGAGCATATTACAGTGGTAGAAAACATTAACATGCTCTCTGCAAAGAGGTTTGAAAGCGCTTTTGAGAAGGCGCAGCTTGCCATTCCCAATTGGACGATAACAACAGTGCAATTGCCAAGAGCAGATAATGTGGTGCTGCGTTTTCAAGGAATGAGTGCAAACCCTTTACTTCGGGATAGAGCGCACAAGGTGTATATGGACCCAACAACGCTAGAGGTTGTAGCAATACAGCACCCCAAAAACATGGCGTGGGGAAATTATCTTAACGAGTATGCGGATCCATTACACTTTGGTTATTTTGCGGGGATCACTTCTAAGCTTATATGGTTTGTGTTTGGCCTTGCATTAACCGGGCTGTCGTTTACCGGCGTGATGATGACATACAAGCGCACTAAGTCTAAAAGTATAACGAGCGCACAGTTGGCAACGTTGCCGATATTTTGTTTATCAGCATTTTACTTTTACTTCTGGCTCGCCAGATATACATAAAGGGGATGTGCGACTATGTATTATAGCCGCACATTAAATTAACTTGCGCGCTGGCTCAGTCTTCTAATGGGGATTTATAGCCATCTGGCTTTAGTGCTAAGACATCACAGTCTAAGCTATCAATAACATGTTCAGCAGTATTGCCAACAAGCGCTGCACTCAGTCCAGTGCGACCAACAGTGCCAATTACCACCAGTTCAGCATCTTTGCCTTTGGCAACGTAGGGAATAACGTCCTCTGGTAAACCTTCTTTGATGATACAGTCGTTTCTATCTATTGAATAAGTTTCTGCGAGTGCAAACGTTTCGTCTTCATGGTGCTTTTTCACGGCTTCATTGTACTGCGATGGGTTAAACTCAGGAATTTCAATGGCAATATTAACAGGCGTTGCTGGATAGGTGTTTACAAGGCTCAATTTTGCATTGGCCAGCTCACATAAAAATTGAGCATCTGTAATGATACGTTTATTGAGTTGTCGGTGTTGCTCATTATCGCTGACAGAGTTTACAGCTGCAATAATGTTGCCTTGATCTGGCCAAGCGTGATCCTTAACCAGCAGTAGAGGAGCAGGGCATTTGCGAATTAAATGCCAGTCGGTTGGAGTGAAGATAACTGACTTTAGCGTATCGTGCTGATGGGTGGATTTAATGACCAAATCATAATCATGTGCAAGCACGGTTTTAATGATCGCTTCGTAGGGGCGATTGTGCCACAACACTTTAGTTTGGATACTCACATCGGAAAAGCCCTTAACCATTTCAGCAAGCCATGCTTCTCTGTCTTTGATCACCGCTTCACGCATTGCTTCACGCTCGTCTTTAGACAACATCGTGGTCATTTCATAGGAGAAGTCATAAATTGACATAAATGCAGTAATGGCTGCACCGGTACGCTTGGCAAGATTGATAGAGCGCTCTAAGCTATTTTGACGCTCTTTAGTTGGATCAATTACGGTGAGTATACTTTTGATTTTATCCACGACTATCTCCTTAAAACGGTATACAAATAAGATCAGAAGCTTTTCACCTCTGACCTTATTGAGTGTAACCGATCCTATCTAAGGATAAAGTCTTAACGATAAATAGTTTGTTCTAAATCAAGATGCAATCGCGGCAGTTTCAGCTAAGGCTGCAGCATCAATAATGGTAATAAACTTGCCTTCGACCTTGATTGTTCCGGCTTTTTGGAAACGGCTGAGTAAACGACTAATGGTTTCCACGGTAAGACCCAAGTAGTTACCAATTTCACCGCGCGTCATTGTAAAGCGGAACTCTTTACGAGAAAAACCACGCTCGCCAAAGCGGTTTGAAAGGTTATAGATAAAAGTTGCTAAGCGTTCTTCAGCAGTCTTTTTATTCAATAATAACAACATTTCTTGGTCGTAATTGATTTCACTGCTCATCAATCGCATGATCTGTTGCCGTAGCTTTGGCAGCTTACCGGCTAATTCATCGAGGGTGTCAAAAGGGATTTCGCACACCATGGAGGTTTCTAAAGCTTGTGCGAAGCTCTGGTGCTGCATTTTATTAATGGCATCAAAACCCACAAGATCGCCCGCAAGGTGAAATCCGGTGATCTGCTCGTCGCCTTGTTCAGACAGTGTGTAGCTCTTAAATGAGCCAGATCGAACGGCAAAGATGGCATTTAATGGCGTACCTGACTCGAAAAGAAAATCCCCTTTATGAAGCGGCTTTTTACGTTCAATGATCTCATCTAGCTTGTCCATTTCGCTGCCATTGAGTGAAAATGGGAGACAAAGCTGACTAATGCTACAGTTGTTGCAGCTAATTGTGCATTGGCTCTTTGAGCGGTTTTGATTACTTAAGTCCATAAAATTTCCATAAGTCTATGACGCACGTGAAGGCAACCCAGTATCAAAGCATAACGGTTTTGATACTACAGGTCACCACAAACTCATATGACACGCAAAAGAAGCTTGATTATCAATTGGAGCTCCTAATCTCAAAATGTTAATCACTCTTCTTAAATGATGAGTCTGCTTAGATAAGGATAGGTTAATGTACTAACTTATCAGTTGCAATAATAATTAAATAAACACCATACCAAATCAATAAATTACCCATAATGATACGAGTAACTACATGATTTATAAACTTTTGAAGTAGTTGCGCTGATTGCCCAATGGCGATAAGCGCAGGCATTGTACCCGTCCCAAAAGCGAGCATAATGAGGGCCCCTTCGAAAGGTGATTGGGCTTGTAATGTCCACGTTAAAGCTGAATAAACCAGGCCACAAGGTAGCCATCCCCACAGGGCTCCGTAGCAAAGAGCTTTGGTTTTTGTATTGACAGGGACCAAATGGCGATTGAGCTTAACAATATGTTGCCAAATCAAGCTTTTAGCAAACGACTCTAACCATTTTAAAGTGCTGGCTAAGCGCATTACGTAAATAGCGACAAGCACCATAAAAATCCCACTCATCAATTGTAGCGTATTGGCGATAGCTGTGTTTTGTTTTGCAAGACTTGCTCCAAGCAGGGCAACTAGACTGCCGGCAAGCGCATAGCTAGAGATACGTCCGATATTGTACAATAGGGTAACAGCCACTGCAGAAAGTTGTTTGCTCGCCAGTTGCAGTGAGCTGGCAATACCGCCGCACATCACTAAGCAGTGACCACTTCCCGCAAGCCCCATTACAAATGCGCTTAGCAAACTTATTTCATTCATGCTAGTTGTCGTTGTTACTCTTGTCAGTCTTCGGTTTCTCGGACTTATCAACCGCTTGCACTTTATCATCATCGAATAAGATGCTGTGACCCTGTTTATTCAAATCTGAAAATTGTTCGCTTTTTACTGCCCAAAAGAAAATGCCAATAGCAATAATGACGAATAAAATGGCGATAGGTATTAATACGTAGATGATACTCATAGCTTTAATAACCTTAATGAATTACCGATCACGATGATCGAGCTAGCTGACATGCCAATAACTGCTATCCAAGGTGGAATGAGGCCAAGTGCAGCGAGTGGCAAAATGGAGCCGTTATACAAAAGTGATATGGTTAAGTTTTGCTTTACTATTCTGCGCGTTTGTTTCGCTACTTGCTGAAGGGCTAGAATGGCATTCAAATCGCTATTTAACAACACCACATCAGCGGTATTCTTTGAGATATCAGCGCCGGTATCCATCGCAACTGACAAGTGAGCGCTATTGAATACTGGGCTGTCGTTGATGCCATCACCAACCATAGCGACAATCTCGCCTTGTTTGGACCAAGCCTCAACGGTTTGTTGCTTAATCTCTGGTGTGCAAGCGCTTTGGTAGCTATCTAATGCTAACTGCTGCGATAACTCTTTGCCTGCATTGGAGCTATCCCCAGTTAGCATGTGGCATGTAAGGCCAGCTTGTTGTAGCTGTTCAACAACTGTTTCAGCATTGCTTTTTACTTTGTCATTGAAGTAAAAATCTGCAACTGCGTTGTTGTTAATGAATAAGGTAGCTTGAGCAAATGACGCGTGGTTATCAAACCAATGGCTCTTCCCAAGGGCAATAGTGACTCCCTGCCAGTGACCGCGGATCCCTGAGCCGGCCACAACTTCGACGTCTTGGACTAGGTTTTCGGTTGGGGTGATATGTGCAAATGCGCGAGCGATTGGGTGCTCTGAAAAGCGCTCTAACGCTGCTGCGAAATCCAAGACTTGTTGCTCGTTGTATTCCGTTTGCAGTAACTCAATGTGTTTAATTGAGAAACGTCCTTCGGTAAGGGTGCCTGTTTTGTCAAAGGCAACACGCGTTAATTTGGTTGCCGTTTCTAAAACATGGGCTTCTTTAATCAAAATTCCTTTTTTCGTAAGTGACGCAACGGCGCAGGTAAGCGCGGTTGGTATCGCAAGGCTTAACGCACAAGGGCAGGTTGCTACTAGCACTGAAATCGTGACCCAAAAAGCCTTATCTGGTGAAATTGGGTACCAGCCGATGGCGGTAATTGAGGCAAAAATTAATAGACAGGCAACAAACCACTGGGCGACTTTATCGGTGATTTCCACCAACTTAGGGCGTTTGGTAAGTGCGTTATGCTGCAGTCGAATAATCTGGTTGAGCAGGGTATTTTGCCCAATTTTATTGATCTCTAACGTAATTACACCGTCATGATTCACGGTTCCTGCATACACTTGATGGCCTTGATATTTCTTAACTGGCAAATGTTCGCCTGTCATCATCGACTCATCAACGGTGGTATGGCCTTTGATCACTAAGCCATCCGCAGGAATAGTTTCTCCAGCCTTAACTAGTATCAGATCGTTCAGTTTTAGCTTTTTGGCAGCAATATGTTGTTCATTGTTATTCTCATCAACCTTTCTGGCGGTCAATGGCAGCAGCTTTTGCAGGTTTGCAGTAAACTCACTGGCTTTGAGTCTGGCCCTGAACTCAAGGTATTTACCTAACAACAGCAAGAAGGTAAACATACAGATGGATTCAAAATAGACTTCGCCGACTTCCATAAAAGTAGCGTAAGTGCTGGCGCCGTAGGCTCCGAATATAGCAAGTGAAACAGGGAGATCCATATTCAGTTGTTTAGCTTTCAGTCCTTTAACTGCATTGGTTAAAAATGGCATTGCCGAATATAGAATAACAGGAGAGGCAAGCACGAGGCTTATCCAACGAAAGTACTGTTCAAAGTCCTCTTCCATGCCAGAAAACATGCCAAAGTACATGGCAAATGCAAACATCATCACTTGCATAGTCATGAGGCCAGCAACGCCTAAACGACGGATATATGCTTTCGCCACGGCTTGCTTTTGTGCAGCTTCTTCATCGGCTTGAAACGGGTAAGCCTTATAGCCGATTTCCATCAAAGATTTAATGATATCGCTTAACTTAACGTGCTTATCTTGCCATACAATCATGGCGCGATGGGTGGAGGTGTTAACATCAACGCGCACGATACCGCCGAGCGCCAGCAGTTGTTTTTCGATAAGCCAAGCACAAGCGGCGCAGCTTATTCCTTCAACACTGAGAAGTACCTCTTTGTGTTCACCGCTAATTTCGACGAAGTCCTCTTGGATCTCGTCATTATCATAGCTGAGTAGCATTTTGAGTTGTTCAGGTACAAGCTCTTCAACTTTACCTGCACTTTCTGTGCGGTAAGTATAGTAGTCACTCATACCTTGAGAAATAATGGTTTCGGCAACGGCCTGGCAGCCAATACAGCAAACCGGTTGTGCGTTACCCTCAAAGGTAACTGAGCCTATAAACCCTTTAGGAATAGGCTCCAAACAATGAAAACACGAATTTGCCATGGCAGCTTACTTATACTGTGGAGTGACCGCGATAATACCATCATGAGGCAGTTGGATCTTTTCTTTCATTTTCCAACTGTTGTCCATTGGTTCTATAAATACGGTAAATGCACCGCTATGTGGTTCATCAAATAAGCCCGTAAACTCACCGCTGGCGTTTTTAGTCAGCGTGACTGTAAAATCGTATTTCTCAATAGTACGGTGATAAAAAGAGAGCTTTAATGCGTGAACTTTAGAAGCATCGCCCTTAGTAAACTTAAAGATGACTTTCTGCTCTGCTACTTGCAGGTCACCATGTAAATAGAGCGCTTTTGCTTTATCAAACTTACTCAACTCTAGATTGATTGCTTTACCTTTTTTGTAGTAGTCATCAACGACCATATCTGGGCCATTACCGACTGCAAATGTAATGAGGAAAACACAGGCAACAACAGTAACGAGTGGGAAAAAAATTAAAAACCAAGGCCAAAAATTCTTATACCAAGGGGTAGGGTTCATAGTTGCTCACATGGCTATAAAACTTGCCCATATTCTACCGTAAATTGCGGTAAATACCTAAAAAAAAGCCTCCAAATGGAGGCTTTTTTGATCTCAAATAATGTTCTAAAAGCGAGGCCTATTGGTCTTGTGACAAGCTATAAACATACGCTGTTAGAAGGTGTACTTTATCTTCACCTAAGATATCTTTCCATGCTGGCATTACACCTGCACGACCATGGCGAAGTGTGTCTTCAACTGCACGCTGAGAACCACCGTATAGCCAGATATTGTCGGTTAAGTTCGGTGCACCAAATGGTAGATTATGTGCAACAGAACCTTTACCATCCATACCATGACAAGCTGCACACATTGCAAACTTAGCTTTACCAGCATCAGCATCTTTTTGGTTAACAGTTCGTCCAGAAAGGCTTAGTACATAAGCGGTCATTTCCTTTATGCCTTGATCACCAAGTGCATCTTGCCAACCAGGCATTGCGGCAACACGACCGTGAAGTAATGTCGCTTTAATTGCGTCTGGCGTGCCGCCATATAACCAGTCATTATCAGTTAGGTTAGGAAAGCCTGAGCCACCACGAGCATCAGAGCCATGGCACTGAGCACAGTTTTGCGAGAATAACCGCTGACCGATTTCAAGGGCTTCTTCATTTTTTGCAAGTGCAAGTACGTCTTGTTTTGCAAATTCTTGGAAGATAGGACCAAAGCGAGCTTCAGCTGCTTCGACTTCTTTATCAAGCTGTACCCACTGGCCATTTTCATGTGCTTCAGCAACCGCTTTCTTAGACTCTTCCAAGGTAGTAATACCTTGGTTAGAGCTCGTCCAGTTCAAGAAGCCTTTAAAGTTACCAAGACCTGGGTAAGCAGCAAGATAATATACTGACCAAACAAAAGTCGCGAAGAACATGTAAGTCCACCACTTTGGTAGTGGATTATTTAATTCCTCAATTCCGTCGAACTCGTGACCACAGCTTTCGCCTTCTTTGACACCTGTGTAGTTTTTCAGGTTCCAAATCAGCAGGCCGAAAATCAGAGCTAGACACGCTAGGGTTAGTACGATAACCCAAATACTCCAAAAGCTAGTCATTTTTCAGACTCCTTTTCCTCGTTAGAGATAGTGTTGTTGTGTTTTTTTTCATCTTCAAAAATGGCATTAGCAGCGTCGTCGAAACGGCGCTTAGACCGCTTGCTATATGCCCATACAACAATCACTATAAACAGTACCAAAATTACCAGAGTCAAAATGCCTCTGTATGTGCCGTAATCCATAACAATTACTTCAAATGTGTGCCAAGTTGTTGTAAGTAAGCGATAAGTGCTTGCATTTCTGTTGCACCTTCGCCACCGTTCATCGCGTGGATTTCATCCACTTGCGCTTGCAGTTCAGCATCATCACCGTAGCCTTTGCCATTGTAGCGGTCTGATGACTTATCAATACCAAATGCATCACGGAACACTTGTAATTTTTTCAGAGTATAAGTGGTATCTACTTTAGTGCTATCAAGCCAAGGATAGCCTGGCATGTTTGACTCAGGTACCACCGAGCGAGGATCCATTAAGTGTGCGTAGTGCCAGTCGTCAGAGTAACGCTGACCAACACGTGCCAAATCAGGACCTGTACGCTTAGAACCCCACTGGAATGGGTGATCCCATACAGATTCACCGGCTACAGAGTAGTGGCCATAGCGTTCAACTTCATCACGGAATGGACGAACCATTTGTGAGTGACAGTTGTAACAACCCTCACGAACATAAATGTCGCGGCCTTCCATTTCAAGCGCAGTAAGTGGTCGTAAGCCTTCTACTGGCTGAGTGGTATCTTTTTGGAACATTAGAGGAGTAATTTCAACTAGTGCACCGAAGCTAATCGCGAATACCGTTAGGATAGCCATCAGGCCAACGTTCTTTTCAACGATTTCGTGTTTGTTTGTTGAGTTATTATTGCTCATACTCAATACCCCTTAAGCCACTTGCGGGTTTGCATCAGTGGCAAGTTGACCACTTTTTGCAGTAACCGTACGGAATACGTTGTAAGCCATTACCAGCATACCAACTACGATGAATACACCGCCTAGGAATCGCATGATATAGAAAGGCTTAGAAGCTTCTAGTGACTGAACAAAGCTATACATCAATGTACCGTCAGCATTTACCGCACGCCACATTAGGCCTTGCATAACACCAGAGATCCACATTGCAACGATATAAAGCACAACACCTACTGTATGTAGCCAGAAATGCGTGTTAACTAGCTTGATACTATACATGTTACCGTGACCAAATAGGGCTGGGATTAGGTGGTAAATTGCACCGATAGAAATCATCGCAACCCAGCCTAGTGCACCTGAGTGTACGTGACCTACAGTCCAGTCTGTGTAGTGTGAAAGGGCATTTACAGACTTAATAGCCATCATTGGGCCTTCGAACGTAGACATACCGTAGAAAGATAGAGATACAACTAAGAAGCGCAGTACTGGGTCAGTACGCAGTTTGTGCCAAGCACCTGACAACGTCATGATACCGTTGATCATACCGCCCCAAGAAGGAACGAATAGGATAACTGACATCACCATACCTAAAGACTGTGTCCAATCAGGTAGTGCTGTGTAGTGAAGGTGGTGGGGACCTGCCCAAATATATAGAGAAACAAGAGCCCAGAAGTGAACAACCGATAGACGGTAAGAGTACACTGGACGACCTGCTTGTTTTGGTACGAAGTAGTACATCATACCTAAGAAACCAGCGGTAAGTAGGAAACCGACTGCGTTGTGACCATACCACCACTGAACCATCGCATCTACTGCACCTGCGTAGATTGAATAAGATTTAGTAAGTGATACAGGAATAGCCATACTGTTTACAATGTGAAGTACTGCAACAGTGATAATGAAACCAGCGTAGAACCAGTTTGCTACATAGATGTGTGACACTTTACGCTTGATAAGAGTACCAAAGAATACGACAGCATAAGTAACCCATACTACCGCGATTGCGATATCAATTGGCCACTCAAGTTCAGCGTATTCTTTTGAAGAAGTAATACCTAGAGGAAGCGTGATAGCCGCAGATACGATGATGGCTTGCCAACCCCAGAAGGTAAATGCGGCAAGTTTGTCAGAGAACAGGCGCGTTTGACACGTGCGCTGAACAACATAGTAAGAGGTTGCAAATAGTGCACTTGTACCAAATGCAAAGATTACTGCGTTCGTGTGTAACGGACGAAGTCTAGAGTAAGTTAACCATGGAATGTCGAAGTTTAACGCAGGCCACGCAAGTTGCGCTGCGATAAATACACCTACACCCATGCCAACAATGCCCCAAATCACTGTCATGATAGCGAATTGGCGTACAACTTTATAATTGTACTCAGTTTGTGATGCTACTGTTTGGCTCATTTTCTGGATTCCGCTGCAATTTATTGCGATTAGAAATGAATTACCTGAATTACAGGCCCTAGTTATATTTCTTCAGGCCCGTCATGTTTTAACTCAAAAGATGAGTAAAAACCTAACCAGCCCGAGAAACCTTTATTTTTGCGAGGAAATGATAATTTTTTTGCTTATGAAAAGATACCTAAAACGCCTAAAATTATGACATCAATCAAGTTTTCACACGCTTTTTGTTCGCTTCTTAAACAACCTAGCATTTGCCCTGAAACTTGCGTACACTGCGCAGGATTCAGAAGTGACGGTAAATCCCTCATGATTGCAAAGCAATTAACAATCGGGTTGCTAGGTGTTTTCCTCGTGGCCTGTTCAGACCCGACTACTATTATACATGAAAGTTCAGAAAAAAGTGAAAGTTCAGTAACAAGAAATGTCTGTAATTTTTCAGCGCCCTGTGATTTAACCCCACAAGTGCAGATTTATCTGGGCTCAGAGCTGGTTCAACCTGAAACAGAATTTACCATTGGGCTAAAAAGTGCGACTAAAGTAGAGGTCGTCTCGGCATGGCTTGAGGGAGAAAATATGAATATGGGGAGAATCCCGGTGTTCTTTGACAAAAATACACTGATAGCAAAAACCATGGTCGGTGTATGCACGGATAAGGCTATGCGTTGGATTTTGCGTTTAGCGCTAACCGTTAACGGCCAGTCTGTTACTACCAGTCATCCAATAGCTGTAAACTACCAATGAATAAATCTGTTTTTATCGAATATCTCAAGTTTGCACTTGAACAAAAGCTGATTGAAGCCACCGAAGCGGCAAACAGTGCACGTGCTGACGCTACCCATGAACAAAGTGCAGCCGAAACACAATACGACTCGTTGAGTATCGAGTATGGCTATTTAGCCGAAGGACAAAGTGAACGCGTTGATGCCATGCATTTGGCAAAACAAACGATATTCAATCAATTGACTTTAGCTGTGGGTAATATAATCACACATAATGCATTAGTTGAAATTGAAGACGAGCAGGGCGATTGTCATTGGTTCTATTTTGCACCTTGCGAAGGCGGGTTAAAAATCCAAACTAAAGAAACACCTGTGCTGGTGTTAACGTTTGATGCCCCCCTTGGCAAGCGGCTAAAAGGGTTAACCGTAGACGAAGATATTTCGTTTTTCTTCAAAGGCCAACAGCAAACGTTAACTGTGATGCAAATACTGTAGAGTGGTTTTATTTAGAGCCTGTTTATCTTTCAAGTTTGTTTTTGCAGCAGTTTGATTGGTATTTATACAGGGTGGAGCCTGCGTAGCATAGTTACTCTATGTGAGTCAGGCGATAAAGACTTTGTGCTCCTGCAAAGTCACCTTACCCCACATCCTTGAGAAGAAATGCTAATCAAGCGCTGTCCTCCCTAGTCTTACTACGAGAATAATTTCTTTCTTACTATTGCCCTGTATGTGCTTGGTGATTTTCCCATTAATTGCCGAAATACTCTGCTTAATTGCCCTTGTGAATTAAATCCACAAGCAAGGGCAATATCTTGAATGGAGAGGTTACTGCTCGCGAGCAGCTCTTTGCACATCTCAATACGCACCTGTTGTAAGTAGGCAACGGCGGTTTGTCCTGTTGCTTGTTTAAAGCGGCGGTTAAAGGTGCGATAGCTCAAATCAAATTGCGCCGCGACAGTGGGTAAAGAGATTTCCGATGCGGCATTATTTTTCAGCCAAAATTGAATTGCAGCGATTTGCTCATCAGCATGACGGTCCACAGCACCCTCTAAGTAGCGCTGTTCTTCGTAAGGCTTACGAATTTCATGAGAAAAGTTTTGCTGCACATGGTGTGCGGCTTCTATCCCGTATAGTAACTCAATAATATGAACAATTACATCGGCCAGCGCATTTAAGCTGGCTACAGTGTAGATCCGCTCTGATTGCGTGATAAAGTAATCCGGTTTTAACTCAACATTGGGATATAGCTGAGAAAATTGTTTGGCAAAATGCCAGTGGGTCGTTGCCGAATGCCCATCAAGCAGGCCAGAACTTGCTAAAAAGCAAACACCCGTGCCAACACCAATCAGTGTGCTTCCAGCGTCCCATGCATCCGCAAGCGACTCACTCAGCGCTTGGTTTTGTCTTACAATTGGCCTTGGGTTTCGCCATATGCTTGGCACAATAATGTAGTCATATAAAGGTAATGAGCTAACGTCACTTTGTGCCTCAAGCCTCATGTAATTATCGGCCTTGACTGCCTCGCCTTGGCTGCTGCAAAGGAGAACTTCTAAAGGAACATAAGCCTCTTTTAAATGTACTTTAGCAAAGGCTTGTCCGGCTTTGAGCATCTCCAGCGGTAAGGTGACACTGGTAACGAGCATATGCTTGTAAAGCACAATGGCGACCTTGGTACAGGATCTCATCTGCTCCGACCTCTTTGTTTTGGCGAAAAATGATTTATGTGTGGCGTATTTTGTAAAAACTTAAATTCGAATGCAATTAAAATCAAGTCATTATCTTAGTTCAGAAGTAGGAACGACATGACAGCATTGCCAATTATTGTAGGAATGGGGGGGATTAACGCCGCGGGGCGCACCTCTTTCCATCAAGGCTACAAACGTATTGTACTTGATAAGCTAAATGCTAAAGACCGACAAGAGACCTATTTGGGCCTTGCGAGTTTAATGAACTTAGTGCGTTATGAAGATGGTCAGCTGATTGACCAAAACGACCAAGTCGTTCAAGAGGTGGAGATTGAGTCGCGTTTTGGTGAGCAGATTTTAGCGGGAACGTTGATCCGTAAAATTGAAAAAAACCATTTTGATGTAGATGCGACTCCTTGGCAGCAAAAGCTCACAATGAAAGCAAATGATGACAGCAAGATAGTATTCAGTTGTCGTAAGCGTGACTTACCAGAGCCAGTTCCTGCAGCTTGGCAAGTGATTGAGCTTGATCCAAAAACGGTTGAAGTAACCATTGCGGACCAGATTGAAGTTAAGCACGATAGCTATAGAGACAATCCAATTAAAGCCGCAGGTCAATTACCAACGGGCTTTGAGCCGTCACTCATGTATAACAGCCGTTACCAACCACGCGGCCTTCAGGCGACGATTTTTGCTGCCACCGACGCTATCCGCTCAACGGGTCTTGAGTGGGATAAAGTGATGAATAGTGTTCGCCCAGATCAGATCGGCACATACTCCGCCTCTGTGGCAGGGCAAATGAATGATGAGGGCTTAGGTGGATTAGTACGTAGTCGTTTACGTGGCGACCGAGTAAGCACTAAGCAGTTGGCGTTAGGACTCAACACCATGTCCACTGACTTTATCAACGCTTATGTTACTGGCAGCGTTGGCACAACATTTACGACATCAGGTGCCTGTGCGACGTTTCTATATAACCTCCGCGCTGCAGTGAATGATATTCAGGCTGGCCGTACTCGAGTGGCGATTGTAGCCAGCGTTGAGTGTGCTATTACACCAGAGATCATTGAAGGCTTCGGTAATATGGGCGCACTCGCAAATGAAGAAGGTTTGCGTAAACTTGATGGTACTGAGCATGTAGATTATCGCAAAACAAGTCGTCCTTTTGGAGAAAACTGTGGCTTTACCATTGGTGAAGGTGCGCAAGTGGCGATTTTGATGGATGACGGCTTGGCGCTTGAGCTTGGGGCGCAGATTATGGGCTCTGTGGCCGATGTATATGTCAACGCCGACGGCGTGAAAAAGTCGATTACGGCACCTGGACCTGGTAACTATATTACCATGGCAAAATCGGTCGCGTTGGCTCAGCAAATCGCAGGTACTGAGGCATTAGCAAAACGCAGCTTTATTTTGGCACATGGTTCAAGTACACCACAAAACCGGGTTACTGAGTCGCTTATCTACCACAAAATTGCAGAAACTTTTGCGATTAATGGTTGGAAAGTGGCGGCGCCAAAAGCCTATGTTGGTCATACCATCGCGCCGGCATCTGGCGATCAGCTTGCGATGGCACTTGGGGTGTTCGAATACAATATTATGCCAGGGATCACCACGATGAATGCAGTGGCTGAAGATGTTCACGCAGAGCATTTAGATATTCGTACCGAGCACTATGAGTGCGAGCCAATGGATATCGCCTTTATAAATTCAAAGGGCTTTGGTGGTAACAATGCAACGGCAACGGTATTTTCTCCGAGGCTCACGAAGCAGCTACTAAGCAAGCGTTATAGCCAAGCTGAGTTTGCAAGTTACGAGCAACAACTTGCCATTACAACACAAAGACAAATTGCATATCAGCAAGCGGCCGATTATGGTCAGTACGAGCTCATTTACCGTTTTGGCAATGGCATGATTGATGAGTCTGAATTGAATTTAAGTCAGCGAGAGTTAACCATTCCTGGGTTCGAGCAAAGCATACAGCTTTGTCCAACGAATCCATACGGCGATTTAATCTGATGATTTGATACAAAGAATAGGGCATGTTGACCTTTGCTGTTTGATTTTTGTTCTCCTGAGTGTGTTTTGGTCGCGGCGCTCGACTTGCCGCCTAGTAATTTAGGCAAAAGTTGAGCAACAATGAACAACGCACTTAGGTGAACCCAAAGGGCAGCGATTGATTGGCATTTCTACTGTGTTGCCCCACAAGGATGTGGGGTAAAGTGACTTTGCAGGAGCACAAAGTCTTTATCGCCTGACTCACATAGAACAACTATGCTACGCAGGCTCTGCCTAGTATAAATGGTAATCAAACTGCTGCAAAAACAAACTTGAAAGATAAATAGGCACTAATGTTAAGCAAGCAAGGCGTACAGGGAGTACGCCTTTTTTATTTTCGGCCCTAAACCACCTACTTCAGTAGGTGGTTATCATCATTTAGGCTTTGCCTGAAAAAATACTCATGTTAATTCCTTACTTGATTTTTAGCGAAGTCATATAAGGAAAAACAAGTTATGGGAAACCATTTTTGGCAGAGAGGGTACTTCGTAGATACTGTAGGGATAAATGAAGAAATAATAAGGCGGTATGTCAGGCACCAAGAAAAGGAAGAGGTGCAAGAGCAGGCGCAGTTAACACTTCAGTAAACAACGCCCCCTTCTAGGGGGCTAATGCAAAGCCACCTTCTTTAGAAGGTGGATCTTTTACTTTTAGCTTAGTGCTCAAATGCGCAAACAGTATTCAGGTTTATCTCAGATATTTAGCATGAAACTCAAGGTGATGTTCAATAAAGCTCGAGATAAAGAAATAGCTATGATCGTAACCTTCATGCATGTTTAGCGTGATAGGGTAGTTTGCTTTTTCTGCAGCTTGTTCGAATAACCAAGGTTTTAGCTGCTCGTCTAAAAACTGGTCACTTGAACCTTGCTCAATGAGTATCGGGCGTTTTGTTGGTCCAACATAGTGCGACAAGAGTTCGGTCGCGTCATATTGTTGCCAGCGCTGTTTGTCGTCACCTAAATATCCTGTTAGCGCTTTTTGACCCCAGGGGCAGTTACTTGGGTTAACGATTGGGCTAAATGCTGAGATACTCGTATAGGCGTCAGGGTTTCTAAGCCCAATAATTAATGCACCATGACCACCCATGGAGTGGCCACTAATGGCTTTTTGCGGGCTAACTGGGAAGTGCGCTTCGATTAACTGAGGCAGCTCTTCAGTCACGTAGTCATACATTTGATAATGTTGACTATATGGCGCCTGTGTCGCATTGACGTAAAACCCTGCACCTAGACCAAAGTCATAAGCACCATTTTCGTCATCTGCAACGCCTTCTCCGCGCGGGCTTGTATCTGGTGCGACAATAGCGATGCCAAGCTCGTTGGCTTTTTTAAACGCGCCTGCTTTTTGCATGAAGTTTTCATCGCTGCAAGTTAAGCCTGAGAGCCAATATAGAACCGGGACTTGTTGTCCTCCATTGACGATTTCAGGTAAAAAAATGGCGAAGGTCATTTCACACTGCGTCGACTGGCTGGTATGTTTGTAGCGCTTATGCCAACCGCCGGATACTTTGTTGCTGGAAATCAGTTCCATCAAGTGCTCCTTAATTAAGTGAAATAGGACGCAACCTGTGCGTCCTTGAACGGGTACTAGTAATGGATCACAGAACGGATACTCTTGCCTTCATGCATTAAATCAAAGGCTTCATTAATATCTTCGAGCTTCATGGTATGAGTGATAAAGTCATTGAGTTTGAATTCACCAGCCATATAGCGTTCAACAATCTCAGGAAGCTCTGAGCGACCTTTTACGCCACCAAAAGCACTACCGCGCCATACGCGACCAGTAACCAATTGGAATGGGCGTGTTGAAATTTCTTGTCCAGCCCCAGCAACACCGATGATCACCGACTCACCCCAGCCTTTGTGACAGCACTCAAGGGCACTTCTCATGACATCCACGTTACCGATACATTCGAACGAGAAATCCACACCGCCATCGGTCATTTCAACGATCACTTCTTGAATAGGTTTGTCGAAGTTTTTCGGGTTGATAAGATCGGTTGCCCCAAGCTTTGTCGCCAGCTCAAACTTATCTTCATTGATGTCGATACCGATGATCCGACTCGCGCCAGCCATTGCCGCGCCAATGATAGCGGACAAGCCGATCCCACCTAGGCCAAAAATGGCGACGGTATCGCCTTTTTGCACTTTAGCGGTATTCATTACTGCGCCCATTCCTGTTGTAACGCCACAGCCAAGCAAGCAGATCTCCTCAAGAGGTGCTTCTTTGTTTACCTTAGCCAAGGAAATTTCTGGCAGTACAGTGTACTCAGAGAACGTTGACGTGCCCATGTAGTGATAAATTGGTTGGCCATCTTTATAAAAGCGGGTTGTGCCATCAGGCATCAAGCCTTTACCTTGGGTTTCACGGATCTGCTGACAAAGGTTCGTTTTACCAGACTTACAAAACTTACATTCGCCACACTCCGGTGTGTACAATGGGATCACGTGGTCGCCAACGGCAACACTGGTAACGCCTTCACCAACCGCTTCAACAATACCTGCGCCTTCATGACCTAAAATGGCTGGGAATACGCCCTCAGGATCGTCGCCAGACAGGGTGAAAGCATCGGTATGACATACGCCCGTTGCGGTAATTTTAACTAAGACTTCGCCTTTTTGCGGTGGCATAACATCAACTTCTTCAATACTAAGCGGTTGACCTGGACCCCAAGCGATTGCTGCTTTAGATTTAATAAATTCAGACATGGTTTGTTCCTTTCTTAAAAGTTGATAGCAGTATAACTACATTATGATTTTTGATAATCTATAAAAATTATAAAGACTTTTACGTACATGTAATAATGGATAGATGGATTGGCATTGATGAGTTTGTTGCGGTCGCGAGTAATGGCTCATTTAGCGGGGCTGCAACTCAGTTAAATACTTCGGTTGCACAAATTAGTCGCCGAGTGAAAATGTTAGAGGAGCGGCTCAACATACAACTTTTGACGCGCACCACCCGAAAATTAGCGCTGACTCAGGAAGGAGAAGTATTTTTATCTCACGCAAAGCATTTGCAGCATGGATTAGATGACGCCACTGCTGCGATTCGTCAACGTGATAGACAGCCAACAGGTAAACTTAAGCTTACCGCACCGGTGATGTATGGCGAATCTTATGTCATGCCTGCCGTGGTTGACTTTATGCGTTTGTATCCAAAAGTAGAAGTTGAAATGCATTTGACGAACAACCAAGTCGACTTGCTCGATAAGGGCTTTGACTTGGCCATTCGCCTCGGTAAGTTACAGGATTCATCACTGCGCGCTAAACGGCTAACCACACGTAAAACCATGGTGTGTGGCGCGAATATCTATTTAAATCAATTTGGCCAACCACATACGCTCGCTGAGCTTAGCAATCATAAATGTTTGATTGGTAATAGCAGCGAATGGCGCTTTGTTGAGCATGGTAAAGCGCGGCAAATTAGAGTGGCGGGGCCACTGCGTTGCAACAGTGGTTGGGGGCTTTTGAAAGCAGCAAAGCAAGGCTTAGGTTTGGTACAGTTACCACACTATTATGTGCAAGAGGCGCTAGAGAGAGGTGAGTTAACAGAGGTACTAACCAGCTTTAGACCTGAAGAAGAGGGCGTCTGGGCGCTGTATCCACCCAGACAATTTGTCGCCACCAGCTTACGGTTATTACTGGATCACTTGAGTGCGCACTTTAATAAGTTTTAGCCATAGTATCAATGGCTTGACTGAGTGCTATTTCACGACTATCACAAAATGCGCGGTCGCCTAGACGGTCATGAATGTTTAAGCGCTTCAGTTTGTCGGTGGTTTCCAAATTCGGTGAGTAGATAAATACACTACAGTCAGCATCGAGTGCATCTGTAATTGCATTTTCAATGGCCAAGCCTACGGTGACATCAATCATAGCTACGTCGCTTAGATCTAATACCATGGCTTTGTATTCACTAATCTTGCGGTGTTGTCTTGCGATTGCTTTTGAGACGCTAAAAATCATTGGACCGGAAAGATAAAAGAATAATAATTTACCGTTGGCTTTATCTAACAGCTCGCTTTCTTTTTTCGTAAGAGGCACATCTTCATCGCTATCACTGTCACTAATTGCTTTTACGTGATTGGCTTGCACTCGGCTTAATCTCTCTATGATCATTACATTAGAGATAAATACGCCAAGGCCCACGGCAACAATCAGGTCAACAAAAACGGTAAGGAGCATTACGCCATACATAATCGCCATTTGACTGACACTAAGCTTATGAGCACGCTGGATAAAACTCCAATCCAGAATATTAAAACCAACATACACAGCAATACCAGCAAGCACCGCCATTGGGATTGGCTCGGTCAGGCTGCCCGCGATAAAGACCACGGCCATTAAAATTAGTGCCCTGAATATGCCAGCGATTGGCGAGCGAGCGCCCACTTGAATATTGACCACAGTTCCCATCGTTGCGCCAGCACCTGGCAATGCACCAAAAAGGCCAGCTATCATATTGGCAATACCTTGGCCTCTAAGTTCTTTATCAGAATCATGTTCGGTTCGCGTTAAACTGTCGGCTATTACTGCTGTTAGCAACGTATCTATACAACCCAAAGTGCCCAGTACCAGTGCGTCGATTAGCATTTCAACGAATAGCTCCGGTGATAATACTGGAAACACAATACTTGGCAGGCCACTTGGAATTTCTCCAATGCGGCGAATACTATCTGTATCAAAGATAATGATTGAAAGCAGTGTAACGGCGACGAGTGCGACCAGCTGAGCGGGGACGTATTGACGCCATTTACTTGGCATTTTAAATAATATTGCAAGTGTGATCGCTCCGAGGAACAACTCAGAAAAGTGTAAGTCCATCAGCAGGCTAGGCAAGTTAGACAAAGTGCCAACAACACCACCTGCAGGCGCTTGATGTCCAAGTAAAGGAGCGAGCTGCAGAATAATGAGGATAACACCAATGCCAGACATAAATCCGGAGATGACGCTGTAAGGCATCAAGGTAACATATTTACCTAACTTGAGCGTACCAAGTAAAACCTGAAAAGCACCTGCCATCATGACAACAGTAAAGCCCATCGCAAGACCATTTTCGGGGTACTTGCTCATCATGGCGGTGAGTACTGCTGTCATGATAACAGTCATTGGGCCGGTTGGTTCAGAAATGAGGGAGGTCGAACCACCGAACAGCGCGGCAAATAAGCCAACTAAAATTGCGCCCCACATCCCAGCTTCTGCGCCAGCGCCAGAGGCAACTCCAAAAGCGAGTGCGAGTGGTAAAGAAATAATTGCAGTGGTTACACCACCGAATAGGTCACCTTTTAAAGAGGCGTTTTTAAATCTCTTAAGTGTGATCATACTTTTGACTTTAACGATCAAAGAATTGACGGCATTCTACTGATAAATAGCACGGAGTGCTACGAAGGACTGGTATTACCATTTGTCTGCTCAGTAAAATTCGGACACAAAAAAGCCAGTCTAAAAAGACTGGCTTTTCAATTACTGCTTAGTCAACCTGAGCAGGAGAGGCCATCTTGGCGCTCGCTCTACCAGTTGGTGACTTAGAACCAACACCCAAGCCACTATTTGTTACAGCCTGACGCTGTTCTTGTGGCATTGCTGATGGTGTTTCCCCCACGACATCCTCAATCACGCTTTGTGCTTTTGTCATTGGCGCGGCAGCCGTTTGGTTGAAGCGTACACGGCTTTGTACTGAATTACCGTTTACTATCTGTTGAGTAGGTGCTTCAATAGCGTCAGCGGCTGGTGTCTCTTCAGCTGAAGATTCAGTAGCTGCTTCAGCGACTGTTGTTTCCACAACCGCTTCTGTTGCTGGCTCTTGAACTTCTGCAGTTGCCTCAGTGTCAGAAGCCTGAGTTTCTTCTACAACTGCAGTTTCAGTCTCAGCTTCAACCTTCTCCTCTGTCATTTCAGCTTGCTCAGTATCCACTGTGTCAGCGATTGGCTCAGCGTTGACCTCTTTTGCTTCTTTTGGCTGTGTAGCTTCTACTTCTTCTGCGACTACTTCGTCAGCAATTGCGGATGTTTCAGGCTGTGCAGTTTGTTGCAATGGCGCTTCAGCAGTGGTTGCCTCGACTTCGTTTGCAGGCTCCACTTGTTGCGCTGCATTTTCGTCAGCATGTACTTCGGCTGGCGTAGTTTCGACATGCTGCTCTGCATCAGTTTGTGTCTCAGAAACTGTCGCTTCTGCTGCTGGTGCATTGTCTGCTGTTACCGTTTCAGGTGACAATTGAGTCTCAACTGTACTTGCTTCTTGCTGCACTTCCGCTTGAGTTTCACTGTCAGAAGATTTCGCTTTGAGCTCAGCTTCGTATTCTGCAGCGGCTTGATCTGCTACGGGTACAAATGCAGCAGCTTGACCTTTTTCGGGCGTATCCTGACGACGGCGACGTTGACCTGCTGCTCTCAGATGACGCGGAGAACGTCTAGAGCGAGTGCGGCCTTCTTTATTTTCGTCATCGATTTGCGATTCTGAAAGTTCAGCAGATACCACCTCGGTAACATCGTTTTGTTCGTGGCGCTCAGTGTTAGCAGTTTCTTGCTGCTTTGTTTGAGCGTTTACGTCAGCTTGTTCAGAACGTGATACTACTTGTTCGTTAGTTGCAGACTCTTGTTCTGATTTGTCAGCGACAGGTTTCGCTTTTCTTTGCCTTGGCTTTTGTTCAGCTTTAGACTCAGATGCCGTTTTCGCTGGTTGTTCAAGCGGCTTTGCTTCTACTTTCACTTCTTCAGTGCTAGCTTGCTCTGAGGTGTTAGTATCCTGCGCATTGGTTTCTTCCACACGTACCTTCTTGCGAAGGTTACGTCTTTGTCGGCGTGGTTTTACTGTCGCTTCTTTAACTGGCGCGTCTTTAGCCTCAACCGTTTCGGCGTTCTCGTTTACAGATCCCTTTGCTGGACGGTTTGCTTTGTCCTGATCTTGGCGTTTTCTGTTATTTGGACGACGGCGTTTGCGGTTATCACCTCGTTGCTCGTTACTGTTGTTTTCGTCTTTCGATTCAACCGTTGTTTCTTTTTGTTGATCGTTACGACGGCGGTTATTGTTACGACGACGATTGTTATTATTGCGACGGCGATTATCACGGTTGTTATCGCGTGATGATTTTTCTTCAGAAGGCTTGTTTTCTTCTTGATTATCGCTGTCACTAGCAAATAGGCTCTTGAACCATTGACCAATCTTTGCAAACAGGCTGGTGCCGTTTTGAGCAGGTTGTGCTTGTGGCTTGCGCGTTTGTGGTTTTGCTGCTTGAGCTGGAGTAGGGGCTGGCGCAGGCGCCGGTGCATCAGGCATAACGACACCTTTTAACACAGGCTCCTCTTTCACAATCGCTTGAGCTCGAGCAATTTCAACGACTTCAGGCTCAGGTGCAGTGATCTGCTCATAGCTCGCAGCTTCAGTTGTCTCATCTTTACGCAATCTAACCACTTCATAGTGCGGTGTTTCTAGGTGTTGGTTAGGAATGATAACAACGTGGCACTCGTGGCGCTTTTCGATGCGTTGCACAGAACGACGCTTCTCATTTAATAGATAAGCACCAACAGCGACAGGCACTTGGGCGTTGACCTGAGCTGTATTATCTTTGATCGCTTCTTCTTCGATTAGACGCAAGATAGACAAAGCAATGGATTCGTTTGAGCGAATGGTGCCTTGGCCGTCACAGCGTGGACACGTATGTTGGCTCGCTTCACCTAAAGACGGACGCAAACGTTGACGCGACATTTCTAATAAGCCGAAACGAGAAATCTTACCGATTTGCACGCGAGCACGGTCAGTACGAACGGCTTCTTTCAAGCGGTTTTCTACTTCACGTTGATGGCGAGGCGGAGTCATATCGATAAAGTCGATAACGATTAATCCACCTAAGTCACGTAAACGTAACTGGCGTGCAATCTCGTCAGCGGCTTCTAGGTTAGTATTCAGTGCAGTCTCTTCGATATCACCACCTTTCGTCGCTTTTGACGAGTTGATATCGATAGAAGTGAGTGCTTCTGTTGGATCAATAACGATAGAACCACCTGAAGGCAAACGCACTTCACGCTGGAAAGCTGACTCAATTTGACTCTCAATTTGATAATGCGTAAATAACGGCACATCGTTTTGATAAAGCTTAACACGATTGATGAAATCTGGACGGAAACGCTCGATATGCGCCTTCGCTTCTTCAAAAACACGCGGTTTATCAATTAGGATCTCACCGATATCACGACGTAAATAATCGCGAATTGCACGGAAGATCACGTTACTTTCTTGGTGAATTAAGAAGGGTGCTTTACCGCTATTTGCCGCATTTTGGATTGCGTCCCAATGAACAAGTAACGCCTTAAGGTCGTACTCTAGTTCTTCGAAAGATTTACCCACGCCCGCGGTGCGAACGATAAGACCCATACCTTTAGGTACGTTTAAGCGACTCAATGCTTCTTTTAGCTCAATGCGCTCGTCACCTTCGATACGACGTGAAATACCGCCAGCCCTTGGGTTATTAGGCATTAATACCAAGTAACTACCAGCGACGCTGATAAACGTTGTGAGTGCCGCGCCTTTTTGACCACGTTCTTCTTTATCAACCTGAACGATGACTTCTTGACCTTCTTTGATCACGTCTTTGATGTTAGGGCGACCATTGAATGTATAGCCATCTGGGAAATACGTTTTAGCGATTTCTTTTAAAGGAAGGAATCCGTGACGCTCGGCGCCATAATCAACAAATGCGGCTTCTAGGGATGGTTCGATACGGGTAATTTTACCCTTATAGATATTGGCTTTTTTCTGTTCGTGACCAGGGCTTTCTATATCTAGATCGTATAGACGCTGGCCGTCAACCAGTGCCACGCGCATTTCTTCTTGCTGCGTTGCATTGATCAGCATACGTTTCATATTGTAATTCTCTACTTAATTTATTCACAGCGCCTGATACGTCTTGCCAGCGACAGCGTGTTACACCTTGGATGTTCCTATTAAATGATGCAGTCTCACGACTGGGGGAAAGGGAACATATTCACAGTTTCCGCTTTAAATCAGGGTAAAATCACTGATCCATCGTTCGCTTTTTGCACGTTTATTCGTTTCACAAAGTCGTCTTGCACGGGGTAAGTTGAGCTTGGTTTACCAAGCTTGGTTATCACCATCTTTTGACTTTATTGCTTTGTGATTATTCACGAGTTGCGGCCTGCTATGCACGGGTATTACTGCAACTGTGGTAAACGTATCAGACAAATTTTAATTTCTTGCTTTTTGGTTTATTCGTCGTGTCCAGTCATTAAACGAAATATTACGCGCTTCGCACTGACTGTTCGCACGTGTTTATCTTAGATGTATGATAAAAGCTTTGGAAATATTAGCTCTAATCTGTATGATCTGCCATCCAAGATGTGCATCACGACATTGTTTTTGCGATAAAAAGCACCTCGCAAAAATTTGCGGCCTGATTATCCCACTAATAATGTCGAGATAGCAACTAAATTATTACTCAAATCAGTGATTAGGCAATGTCAGAGAAACCCGCATTACAAGTTAGCTTCGTTACCGTGACTGAAGACCAAGAAGGTCAAAGGATCGATAACTTTTTAGTTACGCATTTGAAAGGGGTGCCAAAAAGCGCCGTATATAAAATTCTTCGTAAAGGGGAAGTGCGCGTAAACAAAAAGCGGGTGAAGCCTGTATATAAACTACAAATCAATGATGAAATCCGTATCCCACCTGTGCGTGTCGCGGAGAAAACCGAGTTTGTGCCTAAAAACCTAGACAAAGTCGCAAACCTAGAGGATGCCATTCTCTATGAAGATAAGTATCTGATAGTTATAAATAAGCCAGCCGGTATGGCGGTACATGGTGGCAGCGGCCTAAGTTATGGCTTAATTGAAGCGTTAAGAGCATTACGCCCACAAGAACAAAGCTTGGAGTTGGTGCACCGTTTGGACCGCGACACATCAGGTTGTTTGTTGATTTCAAAGCGCCGCGCTGTGCTTAAAGGACTTCATGAGCAGCTAAGAGAAAAGACCATGGAGAAAAATTATCTAGCGCTGGTTTCAGGGCAATGGGATGCCAAACATAAAAATGTTACCGAACCGCTGCGTAAAAATACCTTAAAGTCAGGTGAGCGAGTGGTACGAGTGGATCACGAGCAAGGCAAGCCTTCTCATACTCGTTTCAGAGTTGTCGAGCGTTTCGAGTCCGCAACTTTAGTGCAGGCATCACCGGTTACGGGCAGAACGCACCAGATCCGAGTGCATACTCAATGTAAAGGACATCCAATTGCGTGTGATGATAAGTATGGCGATCAGGTGTTTGATGCCAAAATGCGTGAAGTGGGATTAAATAGGCTATTTTTGCATGCCAAAGAACTCAGATTTATGCACCCGAAAACAGAAACGACACACCATGTAGAGGCGCCATTGGATGGGGCTTTGGAAGCATGCTTAGTTAAACTAAGGAAGTAACATGCGCTACAAGTGTGTAATTTTCGACTGGGATGGTACTGTCATGGACTCAGTGCCAAAAATCGTAAATACTATTCATCAAGCTGCTGAATCTTGTGGAATTGCACCAGTAAGTAACCAAGCGGCAAAAAGTATTATCGGCCTGTCTCTCGATAAAGCGATATTGACACTTTTTCCAAATCATGAAGACAAATTAGCGTCTTTAATTGATGCTTATAAATATATCTATAAGTATCAAGACAAAACCCCAGCGCCTTTATTTGAAGGCGCTGAAACGCTTTTAAAGCAATTACATGGCAGTGGTGTCAAAGTTGCGGTTGCAACAGGAAAAAGCCGAATCGGCCTTGACCGTCTGATGATAGAAAGCGGGTTGAATGATGTTTTCGTTACGACACGGACTGCATGTGAGGCGGAGTCTAAACCGCATCCCGACATGTTGCTTCAGATTTTGGCTGAATTAAATGTGAAAGCTACAGAGGCTGTCATGATAGGCGATACGCTAATTGATATGGATTTAGCGAAGAATGCAGGCATTGATGCGATCGGTGTCACTATGGGTGTTGCAACAAGGGAGCAGTTATCGCAAACATCGGCTGCGCATATTTGCGATAACTATCAAGACTTATCTGACCTATTGTTAGCCTGATTGCTCAGCGAGCACATCAATACCGAACTCGAGTAATGTTTTAGTGAGTTGAATAAGGGGAAGACCAATTAGGGTATTCGGGTCTTCTCCTTCAAGCTTATCAAACAGACAGATCCCTAATCCTTCGCTTTTAAAGCTTCCAGCACAGTTGTAAGGTGTTTCCGCATCACAATAGTTACTGATCTGGGCTTGGGTAAGTTGGCGAAAGTAAACGTGAAACGGTACCACTTTAGTGATCGTTTTGCCGCTTTCAATGTCGAAAACGGTTAAACCAGTCAAAAAAGTTACGCGATTATTGCTAAATAGGCTTAGTTGCTTAATCGCGTTTTCTTTATTATGCGGCTTTCCTAGGATTTCACCGTCGAATAGCGCGACTTGGTCTGAGCCAATCACCACACCTTGTTGATATATTGCTATCGCTGCTTTGGCTTTTAATTCGCTTAATCGTGCAACAAGTTGTTGTGCTGATTCACCTTCGAGTGCTTGCTCGTCTACATCCGGTGAAAAAGATACAAAAGGAAGCATTAATTTTTTCAAAATTGACTGCCTAAATGGCGAACTTGAGGCTAGAATAAGGGGCGTTTTCATGAGATTTTTATCTTTGTGACAACATTGCCAACAGGATAATGCGCAATAACGCGAAAAACAAAGGGAAAGTGTATTTTTACTTTGACTAACACAGTAACTATCTATATGATGCAGCCCCTATGCAAAAGGTGAAAATTCCCATCACTATTGATCCATGCAGAGCAGCGCAACGTCGAGCATCTTATGACGGTGTTGTAATGCTTGAAGAACTTTCTCGATTGCAGCAAGTTGTGCGTGATCAAAATAGTGAAATAGCGGTAGACATTCATTTCAACATCGACGAACAAGGTTTGGTTGTTGTGCAAGGCAAAGTCCGAGCCCATCTAACTGTTGTATGTCAGCGTTGTAATGATGAATTAGGGTTGGATTTGGAACAAGACTTTGCGTATTCGCCAGTCGGATTAGGTGCAGAGTCGGATGATCTTCCCGAGCGTTATGATGTGTTGGAACTGGATGAAGAGGGTGAAGTTAATCTAAGACAAATCGTCGAAGATGAGCTACTACTCGCAATTCCAATAGTCCCGACGCATGATGAAGCACTATGCTCTTATTCTGATAAGCCAAAGAGCTTTGGTGAAATTGAAGCAGAAGATAGCAAACCAAATCCATTTGAAATTTTGAAACAACTTAAGAAAGATTCTTAGGAGAAGGCTAATGGCGGTACAAAAAAGCAAGAAGTCACGCGCACGTCGTGGTATGCGTCGTTCACACGATGCGATCAGTGGACCAGCTCTAACTGTAGATCAGGTTTCTGGCGAGACTCATCGTCGTCACCACGTGACTGCTGACGGTTACTACAAAGGCGTTAAAGTAATTTCTAAGTAAGAGATTACTTTATGCTGACCGATCTAACCATTGCGTTAGATATGATGGGGGGCGATTACGGCCCCCGTTCATCTATCCCCGCAGCAATCGCTGCTGTGCTTAAGCACCCAAATCTAAATTTAATTCTCTGTGGTAATCAGCAAGTTATTGAAAGTGCTTTGACTAAAGCTAATATGCTTGATCATCCACGCCTCAAAATTAAACACTGTAAAGAAGTCGTCACTAACGGTTGTGAACCAGCCTCTGCACTGAGAAATAAAAAGCAGTCTTCAATGCGTATTGCACTTGATTTGGTGAAGTCTGGCGAAGCACAGGCTTGTGTTAGTTCAGGAAATACCGGTGCGCTCTTTTTTATGGCTCACTATGTGTTAAAAATGCTGCCCGGTATCAAGCGTCCTGCGTTGATTTCAGCGGTCCCAACAGAGAAAAAACAACCCGTTTATCTGCTTGACCTTGGTGCAAATGTGCATTGTGATCCTGAAACCCTATATCAATTTGGTATTATGGGCTCAATCGTTGCCGGAGAGGCATTAAATATTCCTTCACCTAAAGTATGTTTGCTAAATATTGGCTCTGAAGAAATCAAAGGCCATGATGGTATCAAGCAAGCTGCAAAATTAATGAAATCCTCATCTGTTATTAATTATCAAGGTTACTGCGAGGGGAGCGATATGTTCTCTGGCAAGGCAGATGTTATTGTGTGTGAGGGATTTGTTGGCAACGTTGCCTTGAAAACCTGTGAAGGGATTGCCAAACTCATCATGCATAAGTTTAGCAAAGCGTTAAAAAAGCACTTTTTTTATAAAGCGTTGGCCTTTTTACTTCGACCCGTTATAAAAAAATTGTATAGAAGGGTGAACCCCGACCAGTATAACGGCGCAAGTCTGGTAGGATTGCGCGGTATTGTTGTGAAAAGTCACGGGAATGCTACAACGAAGGCATTTTTAGCCGCGATTGAAGAAGCTGCGCAAGAAGTACAGCGTAAGATCCCTGAAAAGATCCAAGCAGTGTTTGCTCAGGTCGACACAGAAAAACAACCGTCAGGTCCGCATCCCTAACACTGCTAAGTGACATGAGGACGTGGCGACAACAGAGAAAATAAGAGCACAATATGTCACAAAAAATCGCATTATTTTTCCCAGGACAGGGCTCACAAAGCGTGGGCATGTTATCTGAATTATTAGCATCTTCTGACATCGTTAAAGCGACTTTCGCTGAAGCGTCAGAAGCACTCGACTACGATTTAGCCGAACTTGTGCTAAATGGTCCTGAAGAAGAATTAAACCAAACGCACCGTACTCAACCAGCATTATTGACCGCAAGTGTTGCTATCTTTAGAGCGTGGCAAGAGAAAGGTGTTGAAGCTGAACTGACCTTAGCAGGCCATAGTTTAGGTGAATACTCTGCATTGGTATGTGCTGAAGTATTGACCCTTGCAGATGCCGTTAAGTTAGTTGAAAAACGTGGTTTATACATGCAAGAAGCAGTTCCTGCTGGCACCGGCTCAATGGCGGCAATTATTGGTTTAGATGATGACGTGATTGCCAAGGTGTGTGCCGAATCTGCACAGGGTGACGTTGTTTCCCCGGTAAACTACAACTCACCAGGTCAAGTGGTGATTGCGGGTCACGTTGAAGCCGTAAATCGAGCTTCTGAAGCGTGTAAAGAAGCAGGGGCTAAGCGTGCATTACCACTTGCAGTTAGCGTTCCATCTCATTGCGCATTAATGAAACCTGCGGCTGATAAATTAGCCAAAGATCTTGAAGCACTCGCTTTTTCAGAGCCAAAGTTTGATGTGATCAACAATGTTGACGTTGCTGTTGCAAAAGATGCAGCAGCAATAAAAGATGCGCTTATTCGCCAGCTTTATAGTCCAGTAAGATGGACTGAAACTGTACAAGCGGTTGCGAAAGAGGGTGTTACAAAAACTTTTGAGTTCGGTCCTGGTAAAGTGATTTCAGGTCTTGTCAAACGCATCGACCGCTCAGTGTCGTGTGTGTCGGTAAATGATTTAGCTGCCATTGCAGCAGCAGAATAATAACGAGAGCATTATGAGTAATTTATTTTCTTTAGAAGGAAAAGTAGTACTAGTAACGGGTGCTAGCCGTGGTATTGGTAAAGCAATCGCTAACGCCTTAGTGGCGCAAGGTGCAAAAGTTGCGGGTACTGCAACGAGTGAGTCTGGTGCAGAGCGTATCTCTGAGTATCTAGGCGAAAATGGTAAAGGCTATGCACTAAACGTGACAAATGCCGACTCAATCGCAGCAACTTTGGATGCAATCAAAGCAGACTTAGGTGATATCGATGTGTTGGTAAACAATGCTGGTATTACTCGTGATAACTTGCTGATGCGCATGAAAGATCAAGAGTGGGATGATATCATCGATACAAACTTGTCATCTATTTTCCGCTTATCAAAAGCGGTACTTCGCCCAATGATGAAGAAGAAAAATGGCCGTATCATTAACATTGGTTCAGTAGTGGGCACTATGGGTAATGCGGGTCAAGCTAACTATGCTGCTGCAAAAGCAGGTGTAATTGGTTTTACAAAATCATTAGCACGTGAGGTTGCATCTCGTGGTATTACGGTAAATACTGTAGCACCGGGCTTCATTCAGACAGACATGACGGATGAGCTAACTGATGAGCAAAAAGCAGCGACTTTGGCGAATGTACCAGCAGGTCGTCTAGGCCAGCCCGAAGAAATCGCAGCGGCTGTGGTTTATTTAGCATCAGATGCAGCAGCTTATGTTTCTGGTGAAACTTTGCACGTAAATGGTGCGATGTACATGGTTTAACCCGCTGAGATCACAAATCAATTGAAATTTTTGTGATCTTGTCGACAACGTACTTG
This sequence comes from Pseudoalteromonas sp. S2755, assembly GCF_005886535.1. Lineage (GTDB taxonomy): Bacteria > Pseudomonadota > Gammaproteobacteria > Enterobacterales > Alteromonadaceae > Pseudoalteromonas. The sequence goes on along the minus strand of NZ_PNDS01000030.1, from coordinate 4,410 downwards.
AAATCGTCGTGAAAATAGGCGATAAAAAGATCCAAAGCTTTGTAACAGGTTTGACCAGAAAAAAAAGTACGGGTCAATCCTTGAATCCCAGAATGATGCGTCGTAAACTGCGCCGCAATCTGAAAATTAACGCAGTAGCGTTTAAATAAAGGAAAGAAGAATGAGCGACATCCAAGAACGCGTAAAGAAAATTATTGTTGAACAACTAGGTGTTAAAGAAGAAGAAGTTAAATCAGAAGCGTCTTTTGTTGATGATTTAGGTGCTGACTCTCTAGACACTGTTGAGCTTGTAATGGCGCTAGAAGAAGAGTTCGATACAGAGATCCCTGATGAAGAAGCTGAGAAAATCACGACTGTTCAGGCAGCTATCGACTACGTTACTGCTCACGCTGAGTAACTAGCTTTTCTATTAGGGCAGCACTCGCTGCCCTAACTCTTTCTAGACCCCCCAATTATTATAATAATCCCTTTTTGGAGGACACCGTGGCTAAACGTCGAGTCGTAGTAACTGGCTTAGGTATGTTGACGCCGCTGGGTAATGATGTTGCATCTACCTGGCAGGGCTTATTAGAAGGCCGTAGTGGCATTCGCAATATCACGCATTTTGACACAGAAGGTTTCGGAACTAAGTTTGCTGGTTTAGTTAACGACTTTGATGTCACTGAGTACATTTCCCCTAAAGATGCTAAAAAAATGGATGTCTTCATCCAGTATGGTATCGCTGCAGGTGTACAGGCTTTAAAAGACTCAGGTCTTGAAGTTAACGAAGAGAATGCCGCTAGAGTTGGTGTAGCCATCGGCTCTGGTATCGGTGGCTTGACGCTAATTGAAGAAAACCACGTTAAGCTATTAAATAGCGGTCCACGCAAGCTTTCTCCTTTTTACGTTCCTTCTACCATTATTAATATGATCTCTGGTCATCTTTCCATCATGCATGGCTTGAGAGGTCCAAATATTTCAATTGTGACTGCATGTACAACTGGTCTTCATAATATTGGTCATGCGGCTCGTATGATTGCATACGGCGATGCGGATGCGATGGTTGCAGGCGGCGCTGAAAAAGCGTCAACCCCAATTGGTATGGGCGGTTTTAGTGCAGCTCGTGCGCTCTCTACGCGTAACGATGATCCACAAGCTGCTTCTCGCCCTTGGGATAAAGACCGTGACGGTTTTGTACTAGCTGATGGCGCGGGTGTGATCGTTCTTGAAGAGTATGAGCATGCTAAAGCACGTGGTGCTAAGATTTACGCTGAACTGGTTGGCTTTGGTATGAGCGGCGATGCATATCACATGACATCACCGCCAGAAGATGGTGCTGGCGCTGCACAAGCCATGGTTAATGCATTGAACGACGCAGGGGTCAATGCTGAGCAGGTTGGCTATATCAACGCACACGGCACTTCCACTCCAGCGGGTGACGTTGCAGAGACGCATGCTGTTAAGTCGGTATTTGGTTCTGCAGCAAAAGATGTGATGGTGAGCTCGTCTAAATCAATGATGGGTCATTTACTTGGTGCCGCGGGCTCTGTTGAATCAATTATTTCGATTCTTGCGCTGCAAGACCAAAAAGTAACGCCGACCATTAACTTGGATAACCCAGATGAAGGCTGTGATTTAGATTATGTGCCTCATACTGCCCGTGATGCGAAACTAGAGTACACTTTGTGTAATTCGTTTGGCTTCGGTGGAACAAACGGTTCATTGCTATTTAAAAAGGTGTAGATAAGCCTTAGTAATCTAATAGCAAAGTAGGTTATGATAAAAAAGCTCGGCAATGCCGAGCTTTTTTATGTTGTGAATACCCTTAAAAGGAAAGTGATGTGGATAATCAGCAGTTTTTTTCTAACACTGACAGAGGATTGGCCTATGGCGATGGCTTTTTCACCACTGCGTTAGTCCGTGATGGAGATGTTGATTTGTGGCCACTTCATAGAAACCGATTGGTGGAATGTCAGCAGCGCTTGGGCTTTCCTGAGTTACGATTAGATAAAATTGAGTCTTTGGCTCAAGAGCAAGTTAAAGATAAAGCGGAAGGGGTACTAAAGATCCTTATCACTCGAGGGTGCGGGGGCCGCGGTTACCAAGCCCCTGAGGCACCAGAGCCGAGTGTAAGTATTCAGGTCTTACCTTTTCCTTCACACTATAAAACATGGCAGCAAAATGGGATTGAGGTCGCATTAAGCCGAGTTAAACTGGGTATTCAGCCATTACTAGCTGGATTAAAGACACTGAATCGGTTAGAACAAGTACTTATTAAACGAGATGCACAGACATTGGTTTGCGACGATGTTATTGTGATGGATATCAATGATAGGGTGATTGAAGCGTCAGCGGCAAATATCATCATGATTAAAGAAAACATGCTGTATACACCAGATCTTAGTGGCTCAGGCATTAAAGGCGTATTCTTAACCGCACTTGAAAGTAGGCATGATATTAGGGTAAAAAAAATTGCTTTTGACGAGTTAAAAGCAGCTGATGGCGTATTTATTTGTAATAGTTTAATGCAGTTGGTACCTGTAGTAATAATTGAGAATAAACATTTCGATATCGCCTACTTACATGAATTGAAAAGGCGATTTTTAGGGAAGTAATATAAATGAAAAAACTGTTTATCATAGTCGCATTTTTGATAGCAGCAGCGTCCTGGTGGTTATCTCAGCAAATAAATAAGGTTAAATTTGAACCACTTAATATCTCTGAGTCATTAGTTGAGATAAAGACTGGGCAAACATTTAATCAGCTCTGTCAGCTATGGCAGCGTAGCGGGGCATTATCTAACTGCTTTCCTTATCAACTTTATAGTAAGTTAGAGCCTAAATTATTCGCGTTACAAGCGGGCTTTTACGATCTTAAAGGGCTAACGGTACTAGAGGCTATCAGCAAAATTAGTCGTGGAGAGCAACACAACTTTAGCTTTACAATCATTGAAGGGATGCCCATTTGGGAAGTCAAAAACAAGCTCCTCAGCGCCCCTTACTTAACGCAAGACATTGATAAGCTGGCAGCACAACTGAATATCGCGCAAAGTTCAGCTGAAGGGTGGTTGTACCCCGACACCTACCACTACCATGGAAATGACTCAGCGCTGCGCTTACTTAAACGCGCCCATACCAAAATGCAGAGTGTGCTTGAGCAGGAGTGGCAAAACAGAATGCCAGATCTTCCTTTAAACACGCCTTATGAAGCCTTGATCTTGGCTTCGATTATTGAGAAAGAAACGGGCGTAGTCGCAGAAAGAGATAAAGTAGCCTCCGTTTTTATCAATCGCTTACGTAAGGGCATGCGTTTACAGACAGATCCAACCATTATTTATGGTATTGGTGAGCATTTTGATGGTGACATTAAACGTGAAGATATCCGTAAAAAGACGCCATATAATACTTATCGGATTGATGGCTTACCGCCGACCCCCATTGCAATGCCGTCTCGTGCTGCTATCCATGCGGCACTTAATCCAGCAACAACGGATTATTTTTATTTTGTTGCGTCAGGAGATGGTGGGCACCACTTTTCGAAAACGCTGACAGAACACAATAAAGCGGTGAAGAAATTTATTTTGAAACAGTGACTTTTGAAAAGAGCTAACGTTGAAAGAGAGGGCTAACCCTCTCATAACCCTCTATTACAACATAAAATATTCTTTAATACCCGCCAATACACTAGATACTGCGACTGAAGCTAAAACAAGTCCCATTACTCGGCTGACGATACTTGCGCCACTATCACCAATCCATTGGTGAATTTTTGTCGCAACCAGTAAAAATAGCAACACGATAGCCAATACGCTGAGCATAATCATCGAGGTTTGGAGTTGTTCAAATACATTGTTTTCGCTGTTTTTAGTAAGCAAAACCGCTGCCAACATTGCCCCAGGACTTGCGATAGAAGGCATTGCTAAAGGGAAAATAGCGGTGTCGGATGCTTTACTATTTAACTTCATCTCCTCGCTTGGCTTACCCTCGCCAAAAATCATTGTCATGGCAAAGATGAACAGTACGATGCCGCCAGCAATCGCAAATGCAGGTAAAGGAATACCAATAGCGTTTAAAATGAGCTCTCCTGCAATAATAAAAAACAGCAACACAATGGCTGCAACCAATGTCGCTTTTACCGCTATTTTTCGTTTTGTCGCAATATCAAAGCCAGTGGTGGTTGCGATAAATACAGGAATAGTGCCAATGGGGTCGATGACCGCGAAGAAAAAAATGAACGTTGAGATAAAGTGTTCCATAGTTCCCTATTATGAAATAAAGGTTGTTCACAAATTATACCAGTTGTATTAAGTAAATGATCTATCTTGAAGCGGGGAAATAGCTTTAGTAGCAAGGCAAAAATTTTGCTATTTAGTTGTTCTAAATGAGAAATTTTTAACGAAGCTAATATGCTATTTCACCCTTAAAATTGATA
>NZ_PNDS01000003.1 GCF_005886535.1 Pseudoalteromonas sp. S2755 | reverse complement strand
TCGCGTCCTGCTACCGCCCAGGTACCTACATCCTTGTAGGCAAGGCGAATTTACGCACCAATAGCTGGCTATTGGAAGTGAATTCAACGCAGGTAGCGCTAAAACTGGCTGCTAGAAAGGCATTAATTATCCGAAGCTCAGGTTTCTAGCCCTGATGATTAGACATACCCCAGCTTGTTGTCGCAACGGCCTGACCACCAGCCTGCTCTATGATAAGCGCTGATGATGGATCCCAGCAGTTAGCTAGAAAAAGCGGGGCTGATTGTTGGTGTAGTGCCTTGAAAGTTGTAGATAGAGCCATGTTATTTCTCCTAAGTTGAAGCGCTTAGGATACGCAGTGTACGGATGTTGGACTGGCCAGATCTAGCACTTAACGTGATTGAGTAGATTTGCGGTTATCGCTCAGAACCTTATTATAAGTGTGCAATTTTTTACTTTTTATTAATATTTATCAAAAACTTAACGATCAGTTTGATGTTGACCTAGTTATATGGATTCGAAATAATAGTGTTAATATTAAGGAACTATAAAAGGTAAAGCATGGATAAGGAACTGCACATTAGTGCCGCTGAAGATTGGTATTCATTTCGTATTAGCGCTTCTGGAGAACTAGAATTTAAACGTGTTGCACTGTGGGCTGCTGATAAACAGGGCTCTGTAAGAGGGTTAGTCTCAGGTAGTGGCAACAAGAAATTCGCTAACTATTTATACAATGCACCACACGCGCACGGTGGTTATATTCATTGGAATGATATGACACCCGATCAACAGAAAAAGGCAAAGCAGGACTGCCAAATAGATATCGATAGATTAAAAGAGCTGCAAGCTGACGATACTAGCTCGTAATCGACACCCGCTGATTTTTAATATTTACTTGAAATTACCGCAGTTTACAGAGCTGTGCTTCATTATTTTTCTACTCTATAGTCCGATTAGTGCGGCTATACGTTAAATTCAATTAGAAATAACGATATGAATCAATTCGATAAAAACCAGATTATCACGCTGGATATTCAAGACCCGCAACAAATCAAACTAGCATTAACACAATATAAAGCTTTATTAGATGAGGATAGGGCTTTTAGCGATAGTCAATTTGATGTTGAGTTTAAGCAACTGGGAAAAGACGGTAAACGCCGCCTACAACCACAAGATAGCGGCAACAACCTTAATTTGCTGCAGTCTGCGTTAAACTTAGGCCAAGAAGGCGGATCGCACCACTATAACCATCCTATAGATGATGATACTGAAACTTATATTTCTGAAGTCATTCTGTTTGCAGCAGCTCTGCAATATCCTGAAATTAAAGAGGTTGTTGTAGAAACCGCCCAAGCCATCGTTGCTTATAGTCGACGCCAAAACGACACAGATGAAATGTGGCTTGATGATATGCGGGTATTTGGCGTAGAAGCATTATATATGCTTGCAAAGACGGATATACGGTACACCTTCTTGCTTGCACAGTTTTTTGTGCCTTACTGGGATGATGAGCATGCCTGCGGTTACGAAAGCTATTTAAGTTCGTTGCTTCATGAGCATGGCTGGCACAAAGAAATAATCAAAGCATTTATATGGTGTGACAACGATAACTTTAGATCTGGTATGTTCCAAAATGATCGATATAGTGACGATTGTAGCTACCAGCCATTGGGGGAATATTTATGCCAGCACCCCGAGCACTACGAACAATTTAAAGCATTAGTCGTTGCACGTTTCCAAGCAGAGCCTGTATTACTTGAGCATGTCGATACTATGTGCGATGAGGATGAAGAAGAAGACTTAAGTACTTATCAACCCGTCGTGTCTCTCTACCAATCACTATTCCCTCATACTTGTTTTTATGACGATGAAGAAGCCAAAGATAGCTTTATGGCAATGCCATTTTTTGGCAGCACGCTCGAAAATGAAGCGTATGATTTACAGCAAAAAGTCCAATCACAGGTTGTAGGGCCGCTCGTTAAAATAGCACAGAGTGCCATTACTGCGCGTGCAAAATATCGCGCCTATCTCGCAAGAGACGAGAGAAAATATGAACTTAACTATGGTAGCAATTTATTGAAGCCCTTAGTGCTAGCTATGCCCCAAGGTGAATCATTGTGGCGCTATATTGAAAGTGGTGAGCCACACACCGTGTTAGAAACACTCTGTGAAGTTGATGTACTTGAATTAGCGAAACTGCATGCCAGTGACATGGCTGAGCATCTTATTGATCAATTGAGTAGTTTCGAGCGCAATAACCAAGGTATAGCCGACGAATTGGAGTCGGTGCTCAGTCTTGTACGGGGCGATTTACTGACTGATCACTTCAGTGAAGAAGTTGAATATACACAACCAAATGGCATGGTGCTGACGCTTACGGTACGCAAAGATACAGAAACGAGCTTACTACAAGCTCGCGCTCAGCAATACTTGCGCGTGATTGACGTATTTTACCATGCTCTTGGCAAACGTGAGTTTAGTAAATATATGATGGCATCACTTACCGAAGGTGATGAGGCGCTACTTTCTAGAGAAGCCTATTATCAGCGTTATACTCAACTCTCCGTGTCTGATATCAAGAGCGCAGCAGAAAGTGCCAAAGCCAAAAACATCCAATCGATATTTCATCACTTCACCAACCAAGATGAATTACTGTGCCGCAAGCATCTTAAGTTGGTTGATGAGCATTTTCGCTCATCCCGTGCGCTGTGCCATCCAGAGCAGTGGCCACAATCGGATATGGGCTTAATGACACTGGCCAGCTATCACCTTCATTGTGATTACAATCAGCGTATTGGCGACGATATTACAGAGGCACTGGTAACTTATCTTAACGACAATCATATTTGGCAACTCGCTGCCCAGCACATAATTCAAAAATGTCATAAAAAGTCAGACCATTATAACCCTGAAAATCTAGGGTTATCTGAGGAACAAATAGCGCGGATCTGTGACCACTTCACTGCAGACACGCCGCAAGATGATTTGGTCAGTATATTGGCACTAGTACAGCCACACTTGTATCGAGATGAGTGCTGTCGCGGCGATCTTTACTTAAACAAATTTAGTGAGCAGCAACCCAGTTATCAGCTTTTTAAAGATCATGATGATGACTTTCAGCGCTTTACCTTAGCCGCATTTTGGTTGCGGCAATTACCTTTACCCTTACAAAATAAAGCAGATCGTTTGTGGCAATTTATTATTGCATTGGCGCCAGTTAGGGTTGCACGCAATGTGCTTCGTGCTTATTCAGATGATCATTGGGATATAGAGTTTAACAATATACTCGATGGGATTGATGTCTATGAGCACTTAAGTAAAGCTGGAATAGATAGCGGTATTCTGAATGCCTATGAAATGAGTTATCAACGTTATGACTTCGGGCGTTACGTAAATTGGATAGAGATTTACAGCGAAATAGTCAGTGATGATACCAGTATGTTTGGCAGCATGGGGCGTAAAAAAGCCAAAGCCATGGAGCGGGGGCTTGCGTATATTAATGAGTGCACGAAAGTTGAGTTTTTACATCATGTATCACTCAAACATCCTGAAGTTGCAGTGGATTTTGATCATGATTTGCGCCGCGCGATAGATATTTTTGCGCAATTAAATCTGCACTCTTGGGAGCATGCGTTGGCACACGAGTCAGGTAAGGATTGTCTGTATTTCGGTGAAGGTGAAAAGTTACCAAAGAAGCTGCATAAAGCCATTGTGGCAGATAGCCTTTCAATACATGATAAACCTTGTCATGTTGATGGTCGAAGTTGGGAAGCCTGCACTGTGTTACAGCAGCAAGGAGACAATTACGTGATTGTGATGGCCGATCATGAGGTGCCGCTTGCTTGGTATGAAGACAAACTGCCATCGGGACCCTTATTGGTATTCTCAGAGCAGGTTGAACGTGCTGCTATTGTAAAGCGCGTTGCTGAACTTCAAGTGCAGTCCAATCGTATTAACGGGATTGTTGAACAAACGATGGCTTATCTAGATAACGAAATGGAGTTTGACGCCATGGCTGCGCTGTTCAAAGAGCAAATATCCACCGAGTTTATGCGTATCGATGCCGATGAATACCACATGTATAGTCTGCGTCAATTTGTGTGGATGCTAGATGTTAAGCGTCGCAACAAACTGGTACGTCTGCTTCTCAATCATGACTATCGCGGCTTTAAATTAATTGAAGCACAAATGGAGCAACCTTGGTTGTTACACCAACTGGCACACAATGAAATTGATTTTGAGACTTATCTATCAAACAGCGATGAGTATGAAGGTGAAGCATCCGAGACCGGTATGGCATTTATACTCGCCTGGTTATTTGATATCGGCGTTAAATCCGAACACCTGATGCTGTTTTGTATTAAGCGCAGCCATTTTGACGTGTGTCGTGAGTTTATTGTGGCACATGCCCGTGGCCAATATGGCAGTTTTAAACAGAGTTTGAGCTACCTACACGCAGGTCGCCGCGCTGAACTTCCTGAAATATTAAGCCAAGAAGCAGATGCTGAAGTATTGCTAGCTCTATTGAAAAAAGACAAATCTCGTAAGGTAAAAGAAGCAGTAAGCCATTACTGTAGTTAGTGTATAGTCATACGCCCGAACATCGGGCGTATGACAACTCAAATATTTGGATTATTTATCCGAAGCTCAGGTTATTTACCAATACAGAATGAGCTAAAGATTTTGCCTAGCAAGTCGTCGGAGGTGAATTCACCGGTGATCTCATTGAGGTATTGCTGGGTAAGGCGCAGCTCTTCTGCCAAAATTTCACCGGCAATATGCATTTCTAGCTGAGTTTGACCTATTTCTAGGTGCTCAGCAGCGCGCTCTAGAGCATCTAAGTGACGACGGCGAGCCATAAAGCCACCTTCAGTTGCACCAGTAAATCCAATACAGGCTTTTAGGTGTTCTCTCAATAAATCAATGCCTTGAATATCTTTAGCACTTAGACGGATAAGGGTATGGCCATCACTCGTTGTTGCGCCAACGGCTTCACCGCTTAAATCGACTTTATTGCGGATCACGGTAATTTCCATACCTTGTGGTAATTGCTCGATAAAATCAGGCCAGATCTTCGCAGGATCGGTTTCGTGGGTTTCGGTGCCATCCACCATAAATAGTACGTGATCGGCGCCGCGGATCTCTTCCCAAGCACGCTCTATGCCTATCTGTTCTACTTTGTCTGGACTATCACGAAGTCCTGCGGTGTCGATAATATGAAGTGGCATGCCATCAATATGAATATGTTCACGTAGTACGTCTCGTGTGGTACCTGCGATGTCTGTAACAATCGCGGCTTCACGGCCTGCTAAGGCATTGAGTAGTGAAGATTTTCCGGCATTAGGGCGGCCAGCAATCACCACCCGCATGCCTTCACGCATGATGCTGCCTTGCTTGGCTTGTTTACGCACTTCAGCGAGTTGCTGAATAATGGCTTCTAGGTCACCCGAGACTTTACCATCGGAAAGAAAGTCGATTTCTTCGTCGGGGAAGTCAATTGCGGCTTCTACGTACATGCGCAGATGAATTACTTTCTCAACCAAAGTATTGATATGTTTCGAAAAGTCACCTTGTAGTGAATGTAGTGCACTTTTTGCAGCTTGCTCGCTGGTGGCGTTGATCAAGTCTGCGATAGCTTCTGCTTGCGTTAAGTCTAGCTTGTCGTTCATAAAAGCACGTTCTGAGAACTCACCAGGCTTTGCCAACCGCACTTGCTCAATTTTGCTGATTTCCTTTAACAGCATATCAAGTACCACAGGGCCACCATGGCCTTGTAACTCAAGGACATCTTCACCGGTGAATGAGTTCGGCCCTTGGAAGAACAATGCAATACCTTGGTCTAGTTGTTCACCTGCTAGGGTATTGAATGGCAGGTATTCGGCATAGCGAGTTTTTGGGCATTTACCTAAGATTAGCTCTGCGACCTCTCGGGCTTTACTGCCTGAAACTCGAATAATACCAACGCCACCGCGACCCGGTGCGGTAGCCTGTGCTGCTATGGTGTCTTGTGCGATCATGATGACTCTTTAGACTGTCTGGTTAATAGCCATAATTGTACAGCAATTGATATATCTCAGGTATAGCTGGTGGGTAATATCTAAGTCTGCCCATTGCGTTTTGGGTGGTTGATGACCTTAATGATACGGTTATGCGCTTTTGTCAGGTATAATTATGGTCACAGTTTTTACTGTTCTTACTAGCAAAGGTTGTATAAGGGAAACTAACGCTGTGCTGCACTTTCTTCAATACCGCTTCGATCCAAATATCGCGTGTTTATATCGTGATGCTGAGCAAGTGCCACTGAGGCCGAGAGTTGCGCAGCTGTTGGCTTATTTTTTAGCTCATCCAAATCAAATTGTTACACGTGAAACATTGCTCAGTACGTTGTGGCAACACGGTGAGTTTAGAGAAGCTGCACTAACACAGAGTATCACTGAGCTAAGACAAGCCCTCAAAGATAACGCCCAGCAACCCACCTTTATTAAAACCATACCACAGCAAGGTTATCAGTGGATTTGTCCTGTTGAGAGCCGCACATTTACCACATTCAAACTCACTACAACAATAAAAGCGATGCTTGTCGTTGGCGCTGTTGCGTTAAGTGGAGTCGCAGCGAGTGTTTACCTCGTTTCTAGTTCAGCACCCGTTGTCGCTCGTGTACAAGCTGAGCAAGACTCGTTAATCATTGTGCCTATGGTGAATGAGACAGGTGTACAAGCCAATGCGTGGTGGGGTTATGCGCTTGAAGCAGCATTGAGACAACATTTGCAGTCTCATTATCAATTAGTACCGCGAAGCCAATATCCTGAGCTTGCAGAGAATAGTGCGGTTAATAAGCTCACGCTTTCACTCAAGCCGATACAACAGCGTTTTTTACTCAGTGTTACTTATGGAGATAAGCAAAGCGAGATAATTGTTGAACAGTTAGATGAGAGCTTTGAAGCAATTGCAACAGAGGTTATTGCGCAGTTAGCGCTAGGCGTTGACACTAAAACCGCCAAAAAATCATCCTTAAATCTAGCAATGAATGACTATTACCGCGGTGTACAAGCATTAAATGAACAGGGACCTCAACTGGCAAAGGCATATTTTGAGGCGGCTGTGGCACAAATGCCGGAACATTTAGAAAGTCAGATGGAGCTTGCGCAAATCTGTTGGCAGCTCGGTGATATTGATTCTGCCACACGTCGATTCGAACAGATTTCACTAAGTTCAGCTTCAATCGCGACTCGTGCTCGCTACCACCTCTATTACGGAGAGTTTTTCAAGGCACAAGGCTTACATCAGCAAGCGTTGCAGCAAGCTCAGCTCGCTCTCGATGCTGCTGAGCAAAGCCAGCAAGTTGAGTTGATTGCGATGGCATATCAACTCAAAGCAGATGCTTTTTGGGTGTTACAACGCTGGGATGAATATCAGCAAGCGATGAGTTCAGCGCATGTTTTGATAGGTAGTCGATCGTTTGCCTATAGCGAAGCACAGCGGAGTTTCTATCTTGCCAATCCACCAGCGGCTGGTCCCGCTGAAAAAACGTTACTGAACTTAGAGAAGAGTAAACCTGTACTCGCGCAAGCCATTGCCTATTATGAGCAAACAGAGCAGACCATGAATCTAATAAAAGCTTTGTTTGCTTATGGTCAAAATTACTTAGTGCCAGTGGTTGAAAGTGAGCCTAGTTTATTAAAAGCCCTCGCTTTAGCTCAGAAAAATGGATATCGATATTTAGAAAAGCAAATACTCACTTACCTAGGATTCTACTATATTCAGCTACATCAGGGAGAAAAGGCGCTACGGTATTTAAAAGACATTAACGGCGAGCCGCGTTTTATTCCAAGCTATGAGCAACAGCAATTACTGATTGGCATGGCGCATATGGATATCGCATTGCAAACGGGTGATACGGATGCAATGCAAAGTGCAATTACGCAATATCAAATGCTGTTAGAAAGCGATTATATTTCTTCGGTGACGCGTGCCAATGTTAAATTGTTACTGGGTTGGACCTGGATCAAAGCGGGCAAGCTCGAATTAGCAGAGCCGTTGACGATTGAAGCAATGCAAGACTATCAAACGTTACAGCTACAAGAGGTTGAGACCTATGCGCTCTATACGCAAATGTATATCCACCTTTTGAGAAACGAGCCTCAACAAGCGCTTGAGATCATTACTGCACATCAACATACCAATTCACATCTTTTGTTGCTTTACGGTGTTGTTGCGGCTGATATGTTAAATGAAGAAGCGCTGCAAAAACGCTTTTCAGATAAATTGGCCGGACTCGAAAACAGCCAATTATTACAGCAACAGTTGCTGCAAATACGCCAGCAAAGCCGCATCGATAAGCACTTTATTGCTGAGCTTATCGATGCCCCTTACAGCGTCTATTGTCAAAGTAAATGGACGATAAATTAGGCCCTAGTCTATGTTGGGTGGCTGATTGCCGCGATAAACGATTTCACCGTGTTTGTCTTGTACCACCCAGTAAGGTAGCTCTCTAATCTCAAACTGGCTAAATACTTCGTTGTGATGATCGAACACAATATCGTGTTTGACCTCAAAGCGTTGTTGGTAGTCTCGAGCACTTTGTTCTTCCACATAAAAGGGCTTAATCAGAGTAACGACCGGATACGCACTCGAGTCAGCGAGTTGATTGTTTTGCTTTATTCTCATTTCACAGGCAGGAATATGTTGAAACGGACACAAACTATCGCTGAAAAATAACACTCTGTATTGACTGTTTATAGTCGCTATCGAAAATGGCGTACCTGTGAGTGTTTGCAACGGGATCCGTGTTTCTTTTTCTGTGCTTGGTGCACTGTTAGTCGTCAATAACTCTCGTTTGATAACTTTGTCGTCTTTAACGATAACACGAACAGGTGTTTGCCTTATTGCAAACCGTTGCATCAACTGGTTTTGTTTATCAATGGCTAATTCAGAATAGCTTGGGTAGGCCGTTTTAAATTGCGCTAAGCTTGCCTCATCAATATTAATATCGGGCTGTAGCAATCTCCTTGGTGCTAGTGGCGTTGGTAGAGTTGTGGGCTGTACGTACTCGTCCCAAATATTAATAAACACATACTCTTGCGTGTTAGCGCGCACAAATAAGCTGAGACACACAGCGGCGAATATAAACAGGGCTTTAATTAATGACATTAGTTTGCTCCTTGAAGTGTGCTCAGATGTTGTTGCAGCTCATCTGTAAACAATGCGCTGCGATAGATTTCTTTGCCGTTTTCATCAATGAGGATGTGTTGTGGCGTGCCTAACACTTGAAACTGCTGAGTTATCTTGCCATTACCATCAAATACCGTTGGAAACTGATAATTATGTTTATCAAGGTAAGCTTGCACGCCTTTTTTCGACTGATTGAAGCCAATATTGACGGCGATAACCTGATAGTGGTTATTGGCTTGCTGGAAGCTTTGCTCAAGCAATGGCATTTCTTCTACACAGTAGGAGCACCACGTTGCCCAAAACTTCAAGTAAGTGACTTTGCCTTGACTGGTTACGGTATTGTTTGCAAGCGTATTGGCGGTAAGTACGGGATAGTCCTTTGCTGCAGACATTGTGCTGAATAACATAAAGAGTGAATAAAATACGATTTTTTTCATGGTGGTTCCTTTGCGTTTTATAGCCAACTTTTGCCAGCTTGAATAAGAAAATATTGCGCCATCGCGACTAGGATAAGTGCGGTTACTGTGGTGATGTGATTTAGCCAAGCTCCAGATCTTGGTAATTTTTGTAAAAAGCGTGTGCTTAGCCCTGCTAGCAGTAATAGGGCGCTCATACCGAGCGCAAAACTAAACAGCAGTGCGCCTCCTAATAGAGGTTGCTGGGCATTAGCAACGAAGAGCAATAAGCCGCCTAGAATTGGAGACGTACAGGGAGCCGCAACAAGAGCGCTGGCCATGCCCATTAGAAGAGGTGCTGGCGAGCCTGTTGAAATCGCTTTTGGCAAGCGTGGCAGCGAGATTAAGCCTTTTGATACCGCAGCAAAGTAGAGTAATAGATTGGCAAAAATAAGCAGCACCCAAGGGTTTGTTGCTACCTGGCCAAAGAAGCTACCGGTTAATGCTGCAATAAATCCAAGCGCGGCGTACACCGCTGCAAAGCCTAGCGCATACCAGACTGGGGCAAGGCGAATATGGCGTTGTTGGCTAAGAGTCGCAACAGTTATGGGTAGTATGGGATATACGCAGGGCGTAAAGCTGGTGAGTACACCTACTAAGAGTGCAATAGGCACTAACCACCAATCAGTTTCGGCACTGGAGAGTGCCTTTAGTAACGTAGATTCAAGCATCGTCTTCTCTTTGCATTTTTTAACTGCAAAAGAGCATGAAGGATAGCCCAGATTTGACCTATCAAATCGTCATAAAATCGCTATCAAATTTTATCAAGTGCTTGCTTTTATTTGATATTTTAATTGCTATGAGTTTAAAAGGGAAAGTGCTTGTTGCTTGCTGTGTTTATAAGATAAGGTAAGTTACCGAGTTTAGGTAAGTTAAAATTATGCGTAAAGGGAGATATTATGAATAGACTAACACTAACGGTTGTATCTGCAGCATGTGCGGTATCTGGTTCTGCACTAAGCGGTGAGAGTGTAAAACCAGACTACGACCCGACAAAGTATTGTTATTATGCCGATCAGGCATATTCTAAGGGAGCGGTAGAAAAGCAAAATAACAAATGGAAAGTCTGTGTTGACGGCGGTCCAAATGGTGAGCTTCAGTGGGTTGATCAATAGCGACAACTTCATATGATGCGCAAATAAAAAACGCCAGCTGTGAAGCTGGCGTTTTTTATTCAAGGTGTACGAGCATTAACCGCGTACTTTCATGCCTTTTTTCTCCATGCCACGGTAGATGATAAGCATCTGAGCGATAGAGATAAGGTTTGAAACCAACCAGTAAAGTACCAGACCTGATGGGAACCAAATAAAGAAGATTGAGAACACGACTGGCATGTAAGTCATCATCTTTTGTTGCATTGGGTCTGTAACTGTCATTGGCTGCAGTTTTTGTGTTAGGAACATACTTGCACCAAAAAGCACTGGTAGTACGTAGTACGGATCCATAGCTGAAAGGTCTGTTAGCCATAACATAAACTCAGCATGACGTAGTTCTGTTGATTCAAGGAATACGTAGAACAAGGCTAGGAAGATTGGCATTTGTAGTAACAGTGGGAAACAGCCGCCCATTGGGTTCACTTTTTCCTTACGGTACATTTCCATCATCGCTTGGCCGAACTTCTGGCGGTCATCGCCATAACGCTCTTTTAATGCCTGCATTTTAGGCTGTAGCATGCGCATTTTAGCCATTGAGGTGTATTGTGCTTTAGTTAGTGGGTATAGCGCCGTTTTCACAATTAAAGTGATAGCAATAATCGCCAGACCCCAGTTACCTAAAATACCGTAAAGGAACTTAAGCAGTGTCAGTAGCGGTTGTGAAATAAACCATAACCAGCCATAGTCTACTGTGAGATCTAGATCTTCTTGAATTGCCTCAAGCGCTTCTGTGTCTTTAGGACCCATGTAGTACACCGCATGGATAGTTGCCGTACTGTTTGCTTGAACATTAGTTGGCTCGCTCTTCATACCAACAATACCATTACCATTTCTAAGCGCGGTATAGATAGTATTATTGGTTTGCTGATCAGGCACCCATGCACTGACGAAGTAGTGCTGTAAGAAAGCAACATAGCCGCCTTGGGTATTTTTATTTAGGTTTGCATCCGCCATATCAGAGAAGCTGTATTTCTCATAAGGTTCTTCAGCGGTACCATAGGCTGCGCCTAAATAGGTCTGATCAACCATACTGCCTTTATCTTGGCGTGTACGTTTGATTTGTGTGTACAGTTGTACTTGAACAGGTGATGAGGTGGTGTTGTTAACCTGATATTCTAAGTCAACATCATATTTTCCTGCTTTAAATATATAGGTCTTTGTGTACTGTACGCCTTTCTCATCAGTAAAAGTCAGTGGTACACGTAATGTATCGCCATTAAGCTCGTATTGCTGTTGTGCCGACTCATACACTGGGCGACCAGCTTTGTTTGCATCTGGGCCGTTTAAACCAATTAAACCACTCTGTGAAACATACTGTTTGCCTTCAAATTCACCAAGTAACATGAAAGGCGTGTCGCTGCCATGGGTTTCTGCGTGTTGTAGTAAGTTGGCTTCAACGATGTCACCGCCTTTGGTATCAATTTTTACCGCAAATACATCGGTAGTGATACTAATGACAGAACGTGTTGCCTGAGTTGCTACAACTGGGACATCGGATTGGCTTGATGCTGGCACATCAGCTTGCTCTTCTGTTGGGGTTGAGTTCGCCACTTGTTGTGTGACGGCACTGGTATCAGCTTGTGGCTGGTTTTGTTCTTGTGTCCACTCTTGGAACAATAGGAACGAAACCAACAACAAACCAATAAATAAAAACGTGCGTTGCGATTCCATAACAGCTCTTATTTCTCGTGTTGTTTAACTTTAGTCGACTTCACAGGTACAGGATCATCTCCACCTGCGCTCAAAGGGTGACATTTTAATATGCGTTTAACCGCTAACCAACTCCCTTTTGCAATTCCATGTAAATTAATTGCTTGAATTGCATAACTAGAACAGGTCGGGTTAAAGCGACAATGAGGCCCTAGTAGGGGGCTAATCCATTGTTGATAACCGCGGATCAGCAATATAAGCAGGTGCTTGGGAAGCGAACAAACTGCTTTGAACTGATTTCTGATCTTGCTACGCCCTGAAGTTGAATTCATGGCTTTGTAGATATCAATTTCCTCAATTTACTGCTTCAACCCAGGTAGGCAAAAACAGACTATTTTTCCATTGATATAGCTGATTAAAAGGTGAGCTAACCTTACCTTAATTGGCGTAAAATTACTATGCTAGCAAGGGTAAATGCGCCGTAAAAAGGAAAGGCTAAAGCAGATTATTGCTTTTTCGCGTTAGCTTGAGGATTTTTTGAACGTTTGTGCTGAGGCTTTGGCTTAAAAGGTGGTTTAGGTGCACCTGGCTTACAACGCTCATTTATTTTGCGCCACATTTTAGTGAGCTGTTTAGTTAGCTCTTCATTAGATTGCTCGTCAACACCAGTTTTGACCATCAACACAATATCGATATTATCAAGTTTATGACGATTTAATCGAAAGCTTTCTCGGGCAAGTCGTTTGATACGGTTTCGTTGACATGCTTTTTTGCAGCGTTTTTTAGCTACAGTTAAACCGAGTCTTGGATGACCAACATCATTTGGTTTTGCGAGTAGAGTAAAATAAGGCGTAGCAGCGCGAGCTGGCTCTTGAAATATGCGGGAGTAATGCGAGGGAGTTAACAGACGTAACTCCCTGCTAAAGCTAAAGTCTTCCACTAAATATTAAGCAGAAAGTACTTTACGGCCTTTAGCACGACGACGTGCTAATACTTTACGACCGTTCTTAGTCGCCATGCGAGCACGGAAACCGTGAGTGCGCTTGCGCTTAAGTACGCTAGGTTGAAAAGTTCTTTTCATAACAATTCCATCCGATCGGTTAAAAGTTAAAACATCCTATGCAGGTCGCGATCCTGGCACAGGTGCCATTGCGAGCGCGAGATATTAAAGCTGAGCGCGTCTAAAGTCAATCAAAATCTGTTCTCTGTGACTAAATAATCCACAGCGAGAGGTTCTATATCCTTTATATAGACAAAACTTGGCAAAGCTATCGAGCAAACATAGACGATCTACATAAAGTAGGATCAATACGAAATCGATCTGCATAGATCTGATCCGATGGGCGGCATTATAGCATTTAGTAAGAATAGGAAAAGCTCTGGAAAACTAAATTTGATCTTAATTTTGGGGTGAGATCGGGAGAGTTTTTTGCTATGATCTTACTTGTGGGTAAAAAATAAAAACCTTTAAATTTCATGCGTTTATTTTTTTACTAGGGTGAGATCTTGCTTTTTCTAAATGTCAATATTGAACTTGTGGATAAGATCACTTCATAATACCCCGCTTCCACCAGTGATTTTGTAATAAAAACTAAGTATTTCCGGCGATCCTTTCATTTAGATCTGACTATTCTAGATCTGAATGCTCTATTTTTTATTCCCGGGAATCAAAACCTATTGGAGTTCAGAGTGTATCTGTCGGTTTGGCAAAGTTGTTTATATGTTTTGCAAGATGAATTGCCATCTCAGCAATTTAGCATGTGGGTTAGACCACTACAGGCAGAAAGTACTGATGATACGCTAACTATCTATGCGCCAAATCGTTTCGTATTAGATTGGGTACGGGAAAAGTATCTCCACCGCATCAATGAACTACTGATTGAGATCTGTGGTGATGAAGCACCAGAGCTGCGCTTTGATGTAGGTAGCAAACCTGTGTTGGCTGCACAACCCAGTGTATCCAGCGAAAAGGCTGCAAGTGTAGGTCATGCAGCGGATAACGTGTCTATGCTGCAAGGCACTCAGCCAAAAATGGCAGAAAAAGTTGAGCCGGCTCCTAAATCTTCACACAAGTCTAATATCAAAGAGAATTATACCTTTGATAACTTTGTAGAAGGTAAATCTAACCAGCTGGCTAAAGCTGCTGCAACACAAGTTGCTGATAATCCAGGTTCTGCATTCAACCCCGTATTTATTTATGGTGGTACAGGTTTGGGTAAGACGCACCTGTTACACGCCGTAGGTAATGGCATCATTGAACAAAAACCGGATGCAAAAATTGTTTATATGCATTCAGAGCGTTTTGTTCAGGACATGGTTAAAGCACTACAAAATAATGCCATTGAAGAATTTAAGCGTTACTACCGCAGCGTTGATGCATTGATGATTGATGATATCCAATTCTTTGCAAACAAAGAGCGTTCGCAAGAAGAATTCTTCCATACATTTAATGCGCTGCTTGAAGGAAACCAACAAATTATTCTAACTTCTGACCGTTACCCTAAAGAAATAGAAGGGGTTGAGGACCGACTGAAGTCGCGTTTTGGTTGGGGGTTAACTATTGCTATTGAGCCACCAGAATTAGAGACTCGCGTTGCTATTTTAATGAAGAAAGCGCAGCAAAGTAATATTAACTTGCCACACGAAGTTGCCTTTTTTATCGCTAAGAAATTACGCTCAAATGTGCGAGAGTTAGAAGGTGCGTTAAACCGCGTGATAGCTAATGCCAACTTCACTGGTCGTCCAATTTCTATCGACTTTGTTAAAGAGGCGCTACGTGACTTACTAGCGCTACAGGACAAACTCGTTACCATCGATAATATCCAGCGCACCGTAGCGGAATATTATCGAATTCGTGTTTCTGACTTATTGTCAAAACGTCGTAGCCGCTCAGTTGCAAGACCAAGACAAGTTGCCATGGCATTGTCTAAAGAACTGACAAACCACAGCTTACCAGAAATAGGTGATGCATTTGGTGGCCGCGACCATACCACCGTGTTACACGCGTGTAGAAAAGTAAAAGCACTTCGTGATGAAAGTCATGAGGTAAAAGAAGATTATCAAAACTTAATTAGAACGCTGTCTTCTTAAGGGTTAAATGATGCAAATAACGATTCCAAGAGAACTATTTTTAAAGCCACTGGTACAGGTGTCGGGTGCCATTGAGCGCAAACATACACTACCTATTTTGTCTAATGTATTGCTAGAAGTGAAAAATGGCGCATTACATATGACAGGTACAGATTTAGAGATAGAGCTTGTTGCATCTGTTGCCCTTGAAACAAATGTGCCAGACGCCAAGATCACTTTGCCGGCGAAAAAGCTCCTAGATATTTGTAAGAGCTTGCCTGATAACTCTGATTTAGTGCTGAGTAGTCAGGAGCATCAACTTTTATTGACTAGCGGTCAAAGTCGCTTTTCATTGACAACCTTAGCAGCCGAAGATTTCCCTAATCTTGAAGAATGGGACGGTGAGGTTGAGTTTGCCATAACGCGTTTAGAGCTGAGAAAATTGCTAGAAGCAACGCACTTTTCTATGGCTAACCAAGACGTACGTTACTATTTAAATGGTATGTCGTTTGAAGTAGATAATAGTGAAATTAAAACGGTAGCCACTGACGGTCACCGTCTGGCAATTGCGCAGCAAAAATTACCTGAGTCATTACAAACGCAACGTCAATTGATCATTCCTCGTAAGGGCGTACAAGAGATCATGCGCTTATTGCCTGCGGATGATGAAACTATCACCATTCAATTTGGCGCTAATCATGTGCGTATCATCGACAGCGAATTTACTTTTACGAGTAAGCTGGTGGATGGGCGATTCCCTGATTATCGTCGCGTATTACCTCGTGGCGGGGACAAGCTGGTTACCGCAAACCGCGATTGGCTACGTAGTGCATTTCAGCGCGTATCTATTCTTTCTAATGAGAAGTTTCGCGGCGTGCGATTGAATCTGAGTAGTGGGCAATTGAAAATTAGTGCCAATAACCCAGAGCAGGAGCAAGCTGAAGAAATTGTTGAGGTAGGTTATCAAGGCGATGATCTTGAAGTAGGTTTTAACGTTTCTTACTTATTAGATGTGTTA
Organism: Pseudoalteromonas sp. S2755; assembly: GCF_005886535.1. GTDB lineage: Bacteria > Pseudomonadota > Gammaproteobacteria > Enterobacterales > Alteromonadaceae > Pseudoalteromonas. Next base: position 31,792 of record NZ_PNDS01000003.1, on the reverse strand, counting down.
AATACAATAAAGTCTGAAGATGTGCAATTTACGCTTTCTGATGCAAACAGCAGTGCGCTTATTGAAGCCGCTGGTGACGAACATGCAATGTATGTAGTTATGCCGATGCGTTTATAGATTTATGAGTTTAACTCACCTTAGCCTCAATGCGTTTCGAAACATTGAGGCGATGGCGCTTTCACCTAGCAATGCCGTTAATGTCATTCTCGGTGAAAATGGTAGCGGTAAAACCAGTCTGCTTGAAGCCATTTACTTTCTCTCCAGTGGTAAATCTTTCCGTACCAATCTGCAAAAATTAATGATCAAGCATGAAGCTTCTCATTGCGTTGTTCATGCTAAAAAACAACTATATAACTTGTCTATACCGCTTGGCATTAGTAAATATACCAGTGGTGAAACTAAGCTTCGAATTCAGGGGCAGGCAAGTCGGAAAGTGGCAGAATTGGCACAGGTTTTACCTGTTCAAGTTATTACACCAGAAAGCTATGAGCTGTTTTTTGGTGGTCCAAAAGAGCGTCGTAAGTTTCTTGATTTAGGTGTGTTCCACGTGGAACATCAGTTCTATTCCACATGGAAAATGTTCAATCAGGTGCTCAAGCAACGTAATGCTTTATTGAAATCTAAACCGAGAGATCTCCAATCCCATCTAAGTTATTGGGATAAGGAGTTTGTACGCCTTGCTGAGCAAATAAATATGTTTAGAGAGGCTTATATAGGTAGGTTTCAGACGCATTTTTTTGATAAGATAGGGGATATAAGCCCTATATTTAAAGGCCTTGAAATTCGCTTTCAAGCGGGCTGGAAGGGGGAGCTAGCTGAGGTATTAACGAATCAGTTAGAGCGAGATGTAAAACTTGGCTATACAAGTAAAGGGCCGCATAAGGCTGACTTTAACTTTTATACTCAAGGAAACAGCGTAGAACATATTTTTTCTCGTGGCCAACTCAAGTTATTACTGTATGCACTAAAAGTAATGCAAAACAGTTTGATTGACCAAGAGAGTAATAAGCAGTCAATTCTGCTTATTGATGATTTACCTTCGGAGCTTAGTGAAGATACTAAGGTGGCGGTATCGCGTCTGTTGGCGCAATGTCAGTCACAGCTATTTATCACTGCTATCACTCCAGAAAGTATTGCCGCCGTTATTGAACCAATGGAACGTGAAATTAAAATGTTCCACGTGGAACATGGCAGCTTAATAACAAAATAATTGGAAGAAACCATGTCGGAAAATTACGATTCGTCGAGTATTAAAGTACTTAAAGGATTGGATGCTGTAAGAAAGCGTCCGGGAATGTATATCGGTGACACAGACGATGGTACTGGTTTACATCACATGGTGTTTGAGGTCGTTGATAACTCAATCGACGAAGCACTAGCAGGATATTGTGACGATATTTTCGTAACAATTCATACCGATGGCTCTGTATCTGTTCGAGATAATGGTCGTGGTATCCCAACTTCAATTCACGAAGAAGAAGGGGTTTCTGCGGCAGAAGTTATCATGACTGTACTACATGCCGGTGGTAAATTTGATGATAACTCATATAAAGTATCTGGCGGTTTGCACGGTGTAGGTGTTTCTGTTGTAAATGCACTTTCTGAAAAACTACAATTAACAATCCGCCGTGATGGCAAAGTGCATCAGCAAAAATACACTATGGGTGTTCCAGATGCGCCGTTAGGTGTTATCGGTGAAGCGGAATCTACTGGTACAGAATTGAGATTCTGGCCAAGTGCTGAAACGTTCTCAGATACAAATTTCCACTACGATATTCTAGCCAAGCGCCTACGTGAACTATCTTTCCTTAACTCTGGTGTAAGCATCATTTTGAGTGATGAGCGCGAAGAGAATAAACAAGATCACTTCAAATACGAAGGCGGTATTCAAGCATTCGTTGCGTATCTAAATCGTAAGAAGACACCAGTTCATCAAAATGTTTTCCACTTTTCGACGGAACGCGACGATGGCATTAGCGTAGAAGTCTCTATGCAATGGAATGATGGATTCCAAGAAAACATCTACTGTTTTACGAATAACATCCCTCAACGCGATGGTGGTACTCACTTAGCAGGTTTCCGTGCAGCGCTTACACGTACGCTTAACACCTACATGGAAAAAGAAGGCTTTAATAAAAAGTATAAAACCAGTGCTACGGGTGACGATGCCCGTGAAGGTTTGACCGCTGTTGTTAGTGTTAAAGTTCCTGATCCTAAGTTCTCTTCACAGACAAAAGACAAGCTCGTTTCTAGCGAAGTGAAAGGGGCTGTTGAGCAAATGATGGCTGAAAAGCTAACTGAATTTTTGCTTGAAAACCCAGGCGATGCGAAAACCGTTGTAAATAAAATCGTTGATGCGGCGCGCGCGCGTGAAGCTGCACGTAAAGCACGTGAAATGACTCGTCGTAAAGGGGTCATGGATTTAGCCGGTCTACCGGGTAAACTCGCTGACTGCCAGGAACGAGATCCTGCACTTTCTGAACTATATATAGTGGAGGGTGACTCGGCGGGTGGTTCTGCTAAGCAAGGTCGTAATCGTAAGAACCAAGCTATCTTGCCTCTTAAAGGTAAAATCCTGAACGTAGAAAAAGCACGCTTTGATAAGATGCTTTCTTCTCAGGAAGTGGCAACACTAATTACTGCATTAGGCTGTGGTATTGGCCGTGATGAATATAACCCTGAAAAGCTAAGATATCACCGCATCATCATCATGACCGATGCGGACGTGGATGGCTCACACATCCGTACGCTGCTACTGACTTTCTTCTATCGTCAAATGCCAGAAATCATCGAACGCGGTTATGTCTATATTGCTCAGCCACCACTATACAAAGTGAAGAAAGGTAAGCAAGAGCGCTATATTAAAGATGATAATGCACTAACTTCATACCTAACAACATTGGCACTTAACGATGCTGCGTTATACCCAGCAGAAGGTGCTGAGCCAATTTCTGGTAACAAGTTAGAAAACTTAGTGCACGATTATCAAAATACGATAGATATCATTGAACGTTTAAAGCGTAAGTACCCGTCTTCAATCATGAACCGCTTGCTTTACCAGCCTGAGCTGACAGAGGCTGATTTATCTGATGAAGCTAAGGTAACGGCATGGACTGAAAGCCTTGTAGCTGATCTTGTGAAGAAAGACGAAGATGCTACTATCTTTAACGCGGAAGTGGCATTTGATGAAGAGCGCCACATGTATTATCCAGTGATCAATATTCGTCAGCACGGTGTTGATAAAGCGCATACTTTGAACTTCGACTTTATTACATCTAAAGATTATGTCCGCATTGCGAACACGGGTCGTCAAATTGGTAGTTTGATCAGCGAAGGCGGTTACGTACAGCGTGGTGAGAAGACTCAAGCAATCGAGTATTTTGAGGCTGGTCTTGAATGGCTTATCTCAGAGTCTAAGCGTGGCTTGTATACACAACGCTATAAAGGATTGGGTGAGATGAACCCTGACCAACTTTGGGAAACAACGATGGATCCAGATGCTCGCCGTATGCTACGTGTGACCATTGAAGATGCCATTGCTGCAGACCAATTGTTTGCAACCTTGATGGGTGACCAAGTTGAACCTCGTCGAGAGTTTATCGAAACAAATGCACTGAGAGTTGTTAACTTAGACGTGTAAACTCAAACATCTAGTAAAAAGGAGGGGTTTTCCCTCCTTTTTTTATGCTTTAAAGCTTAAAACCCTTCTGCGCTCGCGGTATACTGAGCATAATTTTCAATCATTGAATCTAGCGTGAGCGCCAAATTACTGCAGGCGTTTACATACGATAAGTACCAGATAAAAATAAGCCAACTATGCAAAAATACGATATCAAAACCTTCCAAGGTTTGATCCTGGCTTTACAGGATTACTGGGCGCAGCAAGGCTGTGTTGTAGCTCAACCTTTAGATATGGAAGTTGGTGCGGGTACATTCCACCCGATGACCTTCCTTAAGTCCATTGGTCCTGAGCCAATGTCGAGCGCATACGTACAACCTTGTCGCCGCCCGACAGATGGTCGCTATGGTGAAAACCCTAACCGTCTTCAGCATTACTACCAATTCCAAGTTGTATTGAAGCCATCGCCTGAGAATATTCAGGAACTCTACCTCGGCTCTCTAGAAGCGCTGGGCATTGATACATTGACGCACGAAGTACGTTTTGTTGAAGACAACTGGGAATCACCAACGCTAGGTGCTTGGGGATTAGGTTGGGAAGTATGGTTGAATGGCATGGAAGTGACTCAGTTTACCTACTTCCAGCAAGTTGGCGGTATTGAATGTTCACCGGTAACGGGTGAAATTACTTATGGTTTAGAGCGCCTTGCAATGTATATACAAGGTGTAGATAGCATTTATGATCTCGTTTGGACAGATGGTCCAATGGGACGCGTAACTTATGGTGACGTGTTCATGCAAAACGAGATAGAACAGTCGACATATAACTTTGAATATGCGGATGTAGAGGCATTATTCAAACAGTTTGACCAGTGTGAAAAAGAAAGCGAAAAACTAATTGAAGCAGGTCTTCCTCTACCAGCTTATGAGCAGGTAATGAAGGCATCTCATGCATTTAACCTGTTAGACGCACGTCACGCTATCTCAGTAACTGAGCGTCAGCGCTATATATTAAGAGTTCGTGCTTTATCAAAAGCCTGTGCACAGGCTTACTATGATGCACGTGAAGCACTTGGCTTCCCGCTTTGTAAGGATAAATAATGTCGACTGAAAACTTACTCGTAGAAATTGGTACTGAAGAGCTACCACCAAAGGCGTTACGCAACCTTGCTGAGTCATTCGCAGAAAATACTAGGCAAGAACTTGAAGCATTAGAGCTTAGTCATGAAGGCGTGAGCTGGTATGCATCACCTCGTCGCTTAGGTATTCAAGTTAAAGCATTACAAACGCAACAGGCCGACAAAGTAGTCGAAAAGCGTGGTCCTGCTATTCAGGCAGCATTTGACGCCGATGGTAACGCGACTAAAGCGGCGCTAGGTTGGGCTCGTGGTTGTGGTATTGATATTAATGATGCTGAGCGTTTAGAAACTGATAAAGGCACTTGGCTGCTACACAAAGCGAAAGTGGAGGGGCAACAGACCTTAGCGTTACTAAGCGATGTGATCAATAAAGCACTGGCTAAGTTACCTATTCCAAAGCCGATGCGCTGGGGTGCGAACAAGACGCAATTTATCCGTCCAGTACATACCGTGGCTGCACTACTTGGTAGTCAACAAGTTGAAGGTGAAGTGCTAGGTAAAGCTATCAGCAATGAGCTGCAGGGACATCGCTTCCATCACCCTGAGCGTGTTCGTGTTGAACATGCGGATGATAGTCATGCAGTGCTAAAAGGTGCATACGTTATTGCGGATTACGAAGCACGTAAAGCGTTAATTCGAGGCCAAATTGAAGCTGAAGCTGAAAAGCTCGGCGCGCAAGTCGCGATGGATGAAGACCTTCTTGAAGAAGTTACATCGCTAGTCGAGTGGCCAGTCACTTTAGTTGCTTCTTTTGAAGAAGCCTTCTTGCAAGTGCCAGATGAAGCACTTATCTACACCATGAAAGACGACCAAAAGTACTTTCCACTATTAGATAAGCAAGGCAACTTGATCAACAAGTTCTTGTTTGTTTCTAACATTGAAAGTAAAGATCCGAGCGTAGTGATCTCGGGTAACGAGAAAGTGGTTCGCCCGCGTCTGGCAGATGCTCAGTTCTTCTTTGAAACGGATAAGAAGAAAACGCTGGAAAGCCGTCTTGAGTCACTTGATTCAGTGTTATTTCAGAAGCAGCTTGGCACACTAAAAGACAAGTCAGAGCGTATTTCGGCACTCGCAGGTTTTATTGCGGAGCTGCTTGGTGCTGATAAGGCGCTAGCAGAGCGTGCAGGTTTGCTAAGTAAAACGGATCTTATGACTGAAATGGTCATGGAGTTTACTGATGTTCAGGGCGTGATGGGTATGCATTACGCGCGTATTGATGGTGAAGCGGAAGAAGTCGCACTAGCACAAAATGAGCAATATATGCCGCGTTTTGCTGGTGATAATCTACCGTCTAACCCAATCAGTTTTGCTGTGGCGCTTGCGGATAAGTTTGATACTCTGGTTGGCATTTTTGGTATCGGCCAGACACCAAAAGGCGATAAAGACCCGTTTGCACTTCGCCGTGCTGCCATCGGCGCATTGCGTATTATGGTAGAAAAAGAACTACCATTAGATATTCAGGATATCGTTGCCAAAGCAATGACGTTATTCGGTGATAAGCTAAGCAATGCAAATGTTGCCGATGAAGTGGTTGAGTTTATGTTAGGTCGTTTCCGTGCTTGGTACCAAGATGAAGGTATTAGCGTTGATGTGATCCAGGCTGTACTTGCAAGACGTCCAACGAGTCCAGTTGATTTTGATCGCCGAGTAAAAGCGGTTAGTCACTTTAGAACGTTGACGGAAGCTGAGGGGTTAGCCGCTGCCAATAAGCGTGTAAACAACATTCTAGCGAAGAATAACGTCGCGTCAGAAGCTGCGGTGGAGAGCTCACTCCTGCAAGAAGAAGCTGAGCAAACATTGGCTGCACAAGTTGCTGCGTTAACTGCTGAGCTTGCACCTGTTTATGCTGAAGGTGATTATCAAACTGCACTGACGCGTTTAGCGAGTTTACGTGAAGCAGTAGATAACTTCTTTGATAACGTTATGGTAATGGCGGACGATGAAGCGGTTAAAGCCAATCGTTTAGCACTACTTAGTCAGTTGAGTAAGTTATTCCTTAATACTGCAGATATTTCAGTGTTACAAAATTAATTGCTGATACAAAAGCCAGCAACTGCTGGCTTTTTGCTGATTGGTAAAAGCAAGTAAAAGGCTGTCTAGCTATGATTAAAAAACAAGGGGCAATGGCGATTGCGCTATTAGCACTTACCGCTTGTAGTAGTAACTTTCAATTGCCAACAACGTCAACTTCACCGGTTGTTGCTGGTGAGTTGGATAAGACAATGTATTTACGCGGTGACTTCACTCTGTGGGATGCCGAACCTCAGTATCGCCTTGAAGAAGCACAACCGGGGATCTACGCAACAAAAGCAAGATTCATGAGCCCAGGTAAAGTGTATGAATTTAAAATTGCTGATGAGCAGTGGAGTGAAGGCTACAACTGTGGCTATAAGAGTGAAGGGCAGTTAACGCTAGGACAACCGCTGGTCGCGGATTGTAACACGGTGTATAACTACTTTAGCTTTAAGCCAAGTAAAAAAGGTTGGTACGAAATCCGCTTAGATTATCGTAATCCTCGCTCACCAAAGGTGGTGATTGTAAAATCTTAAAAAAGCGGCAGATGCCGCTTTTTTATTGTCTATGACTTATGAGTTCAAACAGTGTGTTAAAGAGGAGATCACTGACCTTTCTTAATCACATATTTGTAAGGAGATTCAGCCACTGCTTTGGCTACCAAAGTGTGATCCATAAATTCACAGAAGCTCGGAATGTCTCTTGTCGTTGAGGGATCATCTGCGATAACTAACAACGTCTCACCTAAGTTCATCCGCCTCACCATGCCTCTAATCATCATTACCGGTTCCGGACAACGTAAGCCTACTGCATCTAAGGTATGGTCGGTATTATCAAAACTCATTGTGGTGGCCTTGTTAGTTACGAAAACCGCTATTTTAACCGCATGTTGTAAGTAAGCTCAAGTTTGGATAACTCAAGTCTTAGCCAACCGAGGTAAGGTAAATGCAGGTAATAAAAAAGGCAAAACAGTTGTGCCGTTTTGCCTTGGTCACCAAGTTGAAGTTGTGTGCTGGTATTGTCTTATAAAAGTCCAGTACCAGCTGGTTGGAATTAGTTATCTACGCGCTCGAATACGGTAGCAATACCTTGGCCTAAACCAATACACATAGTTGCAAGGCCGTACTTCGCGTCTTTCTCTTCCATTAGGTTGATAAGCGTTGTGCTAATACGTGAACCTGAGCAACCAAGTGGGTGACCGAGTGCAATTGCACCACCGTTGAGGTTTACTTTCTCATCTACCTTGTCTAGTAGGCCTAGGTCTTTTAGCACTGGTAGTGATTGCGCTGCAAAGGCTTCGTTTAGTTCAGCAACATCAATATCATCAATAGTAATGCCCGCTTGCTTCAAGGCTTTTTGTGATGCCGGAACTGGACCGTAACCCATGATGGAAGGATCGCAACCTGCTACTGCCATTGACTTAATACGAGCACGAATTGGAAGGCCGAGTTCTCTTGCCTTAGACTCGCTCATGACCAACATAGCAGAAGCACCGTCAGACAGCGCTGAAGAGGTACCAGCAGTGACCGTCCCCGATGCTGGGTTAAATACAGGACGTAGCTGCCCAAGACCTTCTAGGCTTGTCTCTGGGCGGATAACTTCGTCATGCTCGACAAGTACTGGTGTACCATCGGCATCATGACCTTCCATTGGCAGGATTTCTTTTGCGAAACGCCCTTCAAGGGTTGCGGCATGTGCGCGTTGGTGTGAGCGTACTGCAAATTCATCTTGCTGCTCACGACTGATACCGTGCATCAGCGCTAAGTACTCAGCTGTTAACCCCATCACACCGGCAGCTTGTGCTACAGATGTCGCAAGGCCTGGGTGAAAGTCATTACCATGTGTCATTGGTACGTGACCCATGTGTTCAACACCACCGATAAGGTAAGTGTCACCAGCACCTGTCATGATAGCGCGAGCTGCATCATGTAATGCTTGCATTGATGAACCGCATAGACGGTTAACCGTTACCGCAGGTACAGTATGAGGAATGCCAGCTAAGAGTGCAGCGTTACGACCAACGTTAAAGCCTTGCTCTAACGTTTGCTGTACACAGCCCCAGTAGATGTCGTCAATTGAGTCTGGTGCTACTTGAGGATTACGCTCAAGTAGGCCCTTCATCAAATGTGCGCTGAGGTCTTCGGCACGTTTATGCTTAAATACACCGCCTTTTGAACGGCCCATTGGGGTACGAATACAATCTACGATTACCGCGTTTTCCATGTTACTGGCCCTCCACTTGATAGAACACTTTACCTTCATCTGCCCACTGTCTAGTTTGCTCAGAAACTTGATAAATTTCACCAAGATGAGCGTACTTGTCAGCCATTGCTACAAAGTTTGCGAGGCCTATTTGGTCTAGATAGCGGAACGCACCACCTCTGAATGGAGGGAAGCCGATACCGTAGATCAGTGCCATGTCTGCTTCTTGCGGTGAAGCAACAATGTTTTCTTGTAGACACAGTAACACTTCATTGATCATTGGCACCATACAACGCTCAATAATCGTTTGTTTATCAAATTCAGTGGGTGCGTCACAAATGCTGCTCAGCAACTCAAGCGCGCTGTCGTCTTTGCTCTTCTTCAGACGACCTTTGCGATCTGGTGCGTATTGGTAGAAGCCTTTTTGGTTTTTCTGACCAAAGCGTTCGGCAGCCGCAAGTACAGCGACAGGGTCTTTGTCTTTACGTGCCATGCGAGTAGGGAAGCCATCAGCCATTACACCAGTACAATGGTTTGCCGTATCGATACCCACTACGTCTAGTAAGTACGCAGGACCCATTGGCCAGCCGAAGACATTTTCCATCACCTTATCTACTTTTGCGAAGTCAGCACCTTCTACAACAAGTTGGCTGAAGCCAGCAAAGTAAGGGAATAGGACGCGGTTCACGAAGAAACCTGGGCAATCGTTAACAACGATAGGAGACTTGCCAAGCTTTAAGGCATAATCTACTACTGCGGCAACGGTTTCATCCGATGTTTGTTCGCCGCGAATGATTTCTACCAATGGCATCTTTGGCACTGGGTTAAAGAAGTGCATGCCACAGAAGTTTTCTGGCTTCTCAAGTGCGGTTGCTAACTCATCAATACGAATAGTCGATGTGTTTGATGTGAGAATTGTGCCCTCAGGCAGTTGCGATTCAAGACTCGCCAAGACCGATTTTTTGATCTTTGGATTCTCAACAACGGCTTCAACAATAATATCTGAGCCTTGCAAGTCTTGGTCGTTAAGCGTTGGTTTGATTTTACCTAAAGTGGCAATCATTTTATCCATCGACATGTGGCCGCGCTGTACTTTCTTACCGAGTAGTTTTGCAGCTTCGCCCATACCAAGGTCTAGGGCACCTTGCTGGATGTCTTTCATGACGATTGGTGTGCCTTTGTATGCTGACTGGTAAGCGATACCGCCACCCATAATTCCAGCACCTAGCACAGCCGCTTGCTTAATCTCGGTGTTGCTTTGTTTCGCTTGCTTCTTAGCAACCGTTTTGATGTATTGATCCGCTAAGAAAATACCAGTTTGCGCTGCCGCTTCTGCCGTTTTGGCAAGTTTAGCAAAGTTTTGATTTTCGAGTGCCATCGCTTCGCTGCGACTAAGGTTAGCTGCCGCTTTAAGCGTTTGTACCGCCATCATTGGTGCTGGGTAATGGCCCTTGGTTTTTGCCATTACCATGCCTTCTGCCATACCAAAGCTCATGCCTTGCTCAACACGATTCATTTTCAATGGGTCAAGCTTAACTTGGCGTTTTGCGCGCCAATCCAATTTACCTGCAATAGCTTGCTCTAAGGTACGAATAGCGGCAGCCATGAGTTTGTCAGCAGGCACTACACCGTCAACCGCACCAACTTTTAGCGCATCATTCGCTCGGTTTTCTTGGCCTGTGGTGATCCACGTCATTGCGTTGTCAGCGCCGATTAAGCGAGGAAGCCTTACGGTACCACCAAAGCCCGGCATAATGCCAAGCTTAACTTCTGGTAGGCCAATTTTTGCGTTGTCAGTTGCGATACGGTAATCCGTGGCGAGCAACCACTCGCAGCCACCGCCAAGCGCAAGGCCATTTACTGCAGATAGTGTAGGGAAAGGTAAATCTTCTATTGCGTCGAAGACATCGGTTGCGCTTTTAATCCAGCCAACAAGTTCTTCTTCTGGGCGTTGGAAAGTCGGAAGGAATTCAAAAATATCAGCGCCAACAATAAAGTGGTCTTTGTCGCTGGTAAAAATTAAGCCATCAATGTCGTCGCGCTGGCTCAATTCGATAAGCGCTTTGTGGCTTTCCTTAAGTACTTGCTGAGATAGTTTGTTTACTGAGCCTGGTAGGCAAAACTTAAACTCAGCGATATTGCCTTTGCAAAAATCAACTACAAAGGACTCGCGTTTGATTAACATACATGTTCTCCCGTGCTTTACACTGGTACGATGAGTTGTAATTTCAATCAGTGTGGATCCTTTGGCGGCAAATTGCAATGAAAAATTTACCGCGCATTTACTGAAATACCTGAGTCGGTTTGCTATGGTGGCTTTACGCACCTCGCATTTAGTGTCGTTTATGAGCATGCTCGCAAATGACAAGCCGAGTTTTGGTCTTCAGCGCCACCTTTAGATAAGCATAATTTGGCTGTATTTCAATTTAGGTGTGTATTCTTTTGGCAGATAAAAAAGGGTTTGCATGACATATTGGTTACCCCGCTTAGCTGCAGGCAGCTTATGTATGGTGAGCTGGCTCTGTGCAGCCGATAGCACTCACGACGAATTTAAACAGGCCGAGCGTGTCGCTTGGTCTGGTAATTATAGTAATTTTAAAGCTGCAATAGCGCAGCTCGATCACCCACTTAAGCCATACGTTGAAATGGCGTTTTACAAGCGTCACCCTAAGCTCAAGTACCAGCAAGAAATTCAGCACTTTTTAACGGTATACGAGCATACCCCATTAGAATGGCCAGTACGCTCTGCTTGGCTCGATTATTTAAAGCGGTATAAAAAGAAAGCACGATTCATTGAGTTCTATCGTGAGACCAGTGATGTTGAACTCAAGTGTACGTATTTGGCGTATCAGTTGGATTTGGGCGCCCCCAAAAAAGCGATTCTTGATCAGGTGACAGATATTTGGACGGTGGGGAAGTCTCAGCCCAGAGCTTGTGATGGTCTTTTTAACCAATGGCAAAAAGCGGGGTATAGGACGCCCGATCGCGTCTGGCAGCGAATTACTAATGCCGCGCAATCCGGTCAGACTTCATTGCTAGATTATCTTGAGAAGCTGTTACCAAAAAATGAGGCTTATCTTGCCGAGCTTTATAAAAAAGTTCGCCAAGATCCGAGTGCGGCTGCTGGACTTTATCGGTTTAGTAAGCGTACTGAAAAAGAAGCCGAAATTGCGGTATATGGTGTAAGACGCCTAGTTTGGCGCGATCCAGATTTAGCGCTGCGTGCCTGGCAGAAAATGCAGGATATGTTTACCTTTACTCAGCAGCAAAAGGATAGCGTTGCTTATCGCTTTGCTTTAGCGCTTGCGTCTAAAGGCCACGAAGATGCACGATTTTGGCTTAATAAAGTGCCTAAATCGCTGCAGGACAAAAAGCTACTACAGTGGTTGATGAGTAACATGCTAAAAGAGCAAGACTGGGAAGGGATCTCGGCCTTATTCGTGGGTCACGAGCAGCTTAGCAATGGTCAGCAATATTGGCTTGCATACAGCCTCGCGAAGCGTGGCGAGTTGGCCAAAGCTAACGAGATTTGGCAGCAATTAGCACAAGAGCGTGATTACTACGGCTTTTTGGCTGCTGCCCGATTAGGATTACCAGTATCACTGAATGAAACGCCGTTAAATGTTGAACCTAGCATTGTAGAACGGGTATCCCATGCGCCTGGCTTTAAGCGGGCAAAGGCTTTATACGAACTGGAAAGGTATACTCAAGCACGCCGAGAGTGGAACTACCTTACTAACACCTCAAGCAAAGAAGAAAAGCTTGCTGCATCCATATTGGCTGCAGAGTTTGATTGGTATGACAGCACTATTTTTACCCTTGCACAGATCAAAGCATGGGACTACGTTGATTTACGTTTCCCGATGGCGTTTAAAGATCTGTTCACTAAATATAGTGAGCGTAATCGAGTCGATGTTGCGTGGAGTATCGCGGTTGCTCGCCGAGAAAGCTCTTTCGCACCGGATGCACGTTCGAGTGCGAATGCCCACGGTTTAATGCAGCTGCTGCCAAGCACCGCCAAATATGTCAACAACCGCAAGCGCGTGGCAAAAAATCGCCTTTATCATCCGGCCACAAACATTCGCTTGGGGACTAGTTATTTAGAATATTTGAAGCGTAAGAATGCCGGGAATGAGATCTTGGCGACAGCGTCGTACAACGCGGGCTATCATAGAATTAAGCGTTGGCTGCCTTCAGAGGCCATGCCAGCTGAGCTTTGGATTGAGTTGATCCCGTACAGAGAAACACGAGACTACGTGAAAAATGTGATGGCATATCGACAGGTTTACCATACTCGCCTTGGTCGTGATGGCAATATATTGGCAAGCATCTTGGATATGAAAATTGTGAAATGACCGCACATGGCTGGTGCTTAGACTCAGTTCGTCGTTTTTAGGTAACAGCTATGATAGACTCGAAAGTATGTGAATTTTTGAAAATGGGTACACCATGGATAAGTTAGCAAATTTATACGCAGAGCATATTGCCACGTTGCAACAGCGTACAAGAACGATAGTAGATAGAGAAGGGCTGGATGGGCTTGTGATCCACTCGGGGCAAGCAAAGCGCCAATTCCTTGATGATATGTACTACCCGTTTAAAGTTAACCCGCAATTTAAAGCTTGGTTGCCTGTTATCGATAACCCGCACTGCTGGATTGTGGTCAATGGTAGTGACAAGCCGAAACTCATTTTTTATCGCCCGGTTGATTTTTGGCATAAAGTGCCTGACGAGCCAAGAGATTTTTGGGCAGAGTATTTTGATATTCAACTGCTGGTTAAGCCAGATCAGGTTGAACAGTTACTACCGTACGACAAAGCAAACTATGCCTATATCGGTGAATATTTAGAAGTTGCACAAGCACTTGGCTTTACTCAAGTGAATCCAGAGCCGGTGATGAACTTCTTGCATTATCATCGTGCATATAAAACTCAGTATGAAATGGCATGTTTACGTGAAGCAAGCCGTCTAGGTGTGCTTGGCCACACGGCGGCGCGCGATGCTTTTTTTGCTGGTGGCTCCGAGTTTGAAATTCAACAAGCTTATCTAAATGCGACTCAGCATATGGAAAACGATACACCATACGGCAATATTGTTGCCCTGAATGAAAATTGTGCGATTTTGCACTATACCCATTTTGAGCGTAAAGCGCCGAGCAAGCACTTATCATTTTTAATTGATGCCGGTGCAAACTTTAACGGTTATGCGTCAGATATTACCCGTACTTATGATTTCGCTAAACAAGGTGAGTTTGCCGAATTGGTGAAAGTCATGAACGGTCACCAAATAGAGTTAGGCAAAGCATTGCAACCGGGCAAACTATACGGTGAGCTGCATATCGATTGTCATAATCGTGTGGCGCAAGTATTGAGTGACTTTGGTATTGTTAAGCTTAATGCTCAGGCTATCGTCGAGAAGGGGATTACTTCCACTTTCTTCCCTCATGGTCTTGGCCATCATATTGGCCTGCAGGTACACGATATGGGCGGATTTATGGCTGATGAAGCTGGTACGCACCAAGCACCACCAGAAGGCCACCCGTTTTTGCGCTGTACTCGTAAGATAGAGGCTAATCAGGTGTTCACTATTGAGCCTGGGTTATATTTCATTGATTCATTGCTAGAAGACTTGGCGCAAACAGATAACAAGCAGTATATCAATTGGGATAAGATTGATGCACTGAAGCCTTACGGTGGTATCCGTATTGAAGATAATATCATTGTGCATGAAGATAGATTAGAAAACATGACGCGAGACTTCGGTCTCGAGTAAGCTAATTTCTAGCGCTGAAAACAAGTATATTTGGGGGCCGATTGGCTCCCTTTTAGTTTGGAACATTATGTCTGAATACTTCATTCCGAGTGAGTCTATAAGCCATCACGAGGAAATTAAGAAAAGTACGTTTATCGTACATTTGGCCCATACGCCAACCATCGAAGATGCAAAAGCGTTCATAAAACAGATTAATGATGCGTATCCTGATGCAAGACACAATTGCTGGGCACATATTGCTGGAGCTCCAGGTGGCAGTCATGTATTAGGGTTTTCTGATGATGGTGAGCCCAATGGCACAGCGGGTAAGCCTATGCTAAATGTACTGATGGGATCTGGAATTGGTGAGATCACAGCGGTGACGACACGTTATTTTGGCGGTATAAAGCTTGGCACTGGGGGGTTAGTCAGAGCCTATGGGGGCACGCTTAACAACGCGCTAGCACAGCTAAGTACGACTAAAAAAGTACCTGCTTCTATCATTGTTGGCCAGAGTGATTACCATCTTCAGGGTGTGATAGAACAGCTATTACAAAGTCAGTTTACAGTGCTAAATTTAGATAAAGAATACGCTGCTAATATTACTTGGCAAATAGTAGTAGATAGTCGTGAAACACAACAAATCATTGATGCTATTTATGAATTAACCAATGGTGTTGTATTATTTAAGCAACTCAAGGAGTAGGATCTACTTCTTTACATTCACTCATTAACCTCAGGTTAAACAACAAAAAGCGCAGCGTACAAATGCAATTTCGTACCATAATAAAAATACTCGGGCAGTTAGTCGCTCTATTTAGTATCACTATGGTGCCACCAGCCATTGTATCTTTGATATACAAAGATGGTGGTGGTGTACCTTTTGTTTTAGCTTTCATTTTTAGTGTGCTAATGGGTCTGTTTGCGTACTACCCAAACCGCAAGGAAAACGGTGATCTTAAAGCCAGAGAGGGCTTCTTAATCGTTGTCTTATTCTGGCTGGTACTGGGGTCGTTTGCATCATTGCCGCTCATTTTCTTAGATAAACCGAATCTATCTCTAGCAGATGCCGTGTTTGAAGCTTTTTCTGGGCTGACAACGACAGGGGCCACGGTATTGACGGGTATAGAACACTTACCCAAAGCGGTATTGTTCTATCGCCAGCAGTTGCAGTGGCTTGGTGGTATGGGGATCATCGTATTAGCTGTAGCCGTCCTCCCTATGCTTGGGGTTGGTGGTATGCAGTTATATCGTGCTGAAACACCAGGTCCAGTTAAAGACTCAAAAATGACACCGCGCATTGCCGATACCGCTAAGCACCTTTGGTATATCTATGTATCGCTAACGGCGGCTTGTACACTGGCCTATTGGGTCGCAGGAATGAATTGGTTTGATGCTATCTGTCATGCGTTTGCCACGATAGCCATCGGCGGCTTCTCAACCTATGATGCTTCTATGGGTTACTTCGATAATCCATTTATTAATGTTATTTGTGTCGTCTTTTTATTGATTGCTGCCATTAACTTTTCGCTACATTATGCTGCTGTATCGAGCCGTAATATTAAAGCTTATTTGCGAGATCCTGAGTTTAAAGTCTTTCTATTTATCCAGTTGGCGTTGGTGGTGATTTGCTTTGCGGTATTGTCGTCAAACAATGTCTATGAAACGGGTGATGAAACTTTAGATCAAGCGATGTTTCAGGCTGTGTCAATTAGCACTACCGCAGGCTTTGCGACCGATAGTTTCTCAACCTGGCCGCTGTTTTTACCTATTCTGCTGATTTTCTCCAGCTTTATTGGTGGTTGTGCTGGCTCTACGGGTGGTGGGATGAAGGTTGTACGTGTCTTTTTGCTTTATTTACAGGGGATCCGTGAGCTTAATCGTTTAGTGCATCCGCGTGCCATATACTCGATAAAATTGGGTCGAAAGGCACTACCAGACAAAGTGGTCGAAGCGGTGTGGGGGTTTTTCTCGGCTTATGCACTGGTGTTTGTGATTATTATGATTGCATTGTTGGGTACGGGGCTCGATAACATTACCGCATTTTCAGCAACTGCGGCGTGTCTAAACAACTTGGGGCCAGGGTTGGGAGAGGTTGCGGCGCATTATGGTGATATTAGTGATACTGCAAAGTGGATCCTTACGCTTGCAATGGTCTTTGGTCGCTTAGAGATCTTTACACTGTTAGTCTTATTTACTCCTACCTTCTGGCGTGGGTAACTGTGCTTAAGTTGTGGCTCTTTTGCTAAGAGCCTACAACTGACAGTATTATTACTTCGCTTCTGTTGCTACAGTGACAAGTTGTCATCTTATTTTTGAACTTCGCAAAGAAAAAGTTAATAAAAATTTCAAAAACTCGGATTTTCGGGGTTTTCAAGTGTCAGTATTTTTACAACGATTTAACTTGGAGGCGACGATATTGCTTGCCACACGCTTTTCAGATAAAGGATTTAAAGTAATAAAGGGATTTGCTGCTAGCCATGAGCAGGGCTTAGGTATGCAGCTTATAGAACGAAGCGTAATGCAGTTGAATAGCTTAATTGATGAAGTCGGTTACTTGCAGCTTAATCAGCTTACATTAGGGCGTGCACAGAGCTATGACTTATTTCATCAAGTTGGCTGTGAGAGCGGTGCGCGTTTCGTTGTCCAAGTGATCTCAGAAAATGAGCTCTGGCAAAGGCGCCAGATACCAGCAATTGTCGATGATTTTGAGACAGTGGGCTGTGTAGTCAAGCGTGATGTCTCGGGCATATTATTTGTTGCTAAGCGCAATAGCGAACCTATGATGTTGTTTATTGAAGCTGAAGAGCTCGCACTACCACAAAGCTCACTTGAAGTACAAAGTAGAATGATGACGCTAAGAGATGGCGCAATAATGTTAAAAAGTCACTTTTTAGTAAAATAACCGTCCCTTTTTTAGGTTCTTTTGATAGTCGAAGAGTTGTAATTAATCTGAATTCAGTTTTAAATGGCCTTCCACTAAAACTGCTACAATAAAAAAGTAGTAGAGTGAACTCAGGAAGGGTTGGATCCATGTTAAAAACTCAGGAGGTTGGGCAAGATACTTTGCTCACCGCTATCAGCGCTGGAAGTATTGTTGATTTAGAAATTTGTTTACCGGCAAATAGCAAGCGAGTAAAAACAGAATACGTCGGTATGCTCCAAGGGGCGTTTTTAATTCTTAACCATCCCAACCCTAAGCGATTAGGCGCGGCGCTGGACTTTGTGATGGAAGGGACTTCGGTTATCGTCCGAGCTTTGCTCGAAAATGGCGATGGTCAGGTCATTGCATTCAAATCGCAAATAAAAGCGGTCTCAGTCCATCCCGCGCGGCTTATTTTTCTTTATTTACCTGAAAAAGTACAAACCTACAAACTCCGCTCGCAAAACCGGGTGCCAACCTTGATTCCCGCAAAATTTCACTGTCATGGCAGTAAAGATGTCGGGGTTATAAAGGACATTTCACTTGCTGGTTTACAGCTAGACTTAACGTCGATTGATGCCGAGCATATGGAAGAGGGGCTGAAATGTGAGGTTTTCATTGAAGGTAAAGAAGGGAATCAGATCACGCTAGAGGGAGATATTCGGCGTATAAAAAGCCATGATCAAATCGTCTCTTTAGGTATTCACTTAACTTCAGCTCCGGACATAATCCGTAGTGTACTAAAAGATTACCTTATCGACTTGTCTATTTTTCAAGATCAACAAGAGACTTAGCGAACATAGTGCTTTAGACAAATAAAGCACTTACTTGGAAGAGTTTTTCCACAACGCCGATTTGCTTTTTGTCGATCAGGAACATGATCACATGGTCGCCAGAGAGAATTATAGTATCGTCATGTGCGATCAGTACATCTTCATCACGGACAATGGCACCAATAGTCGCGCCAGGTGGTAATTTGATATCCCGAATAGCACGGCCAACAACCTTTGAGGTGTTTTCATCGCCATGTGCGACGGCTTCAATGGCCTCTGCTGCACCTTTACGCAATGAATACACGTTAACGATATCACCACGGCGAACGTGGGTGAGTAGCGCTGAGATAGTCGCTTGTTGTGGTGAGATAGCAATATCAATGTCGCCACCCTGCACGAGGTCGACATAGGCTCCTCGTTGAATAAGCGCCATGGTTTTTTGTACGCCCATACGTTTTGCAAGCATCGCAGCCATAATATTGGCTTCGTCGTCGTTCGTCACCGCGATGAACACGTCCACTTGCTCTATATGTTCTTCTGATAGCAATTCTTGGTCTGAGGCATCGCCACAAAAAACCACCGTATTGTCTAGCGTTTCAGACAATTGTGTGGCCCGAGCTTGATTGCGCTCAATAAGCTTGACGCTGTGGTTCTTGTCTAATGAACTGGCGAGTCCCGCACCTATGTTACCGCCACCGGCAATCATAATTTTTTTGTAAGAGCGTTCGAGCTTTTGTAGCTCGTTCATGACCGCACGAATATGCTTAGTTGCGGCGATAAAGAAGACTTCATCATCGGCTTCAATTACAGTGGTGCCGAGTGGCTTGATGGCTTTGCCTTGACGATAAATAGCGGCAACGCGGGTATCGACGTTTGGAATATGCTCTTTTAATGCAGAAAGTGCATAGCCAACAAGTAAACCACCGTAATAAGCTTTAACCGCGACGAGTGACAACATGCCCTCGGCAAATTGCAGCACCTGTAAAGCGCCTGGGTAATCTATTAACCTACGGATATATTGTGTTACTAGCTGTTCTGGTGCGATGTAATGGTCGACTGGTAGGTCGTCATTATGAAACAGTTTTTCTTTGTACTTTAAGTATTGCTCAGAACGGATCCGCGCAATTTTGGTCGGCGTATTGAAAATACTATAGGCAACCTGACACGCAATCATATTGACTTCATCCGAGCTGGTTACGGCGATTATCATGTCGGCATCTTCAGCACCTGCTTGGCGTAAGATATCTGGGTGCGCACTGTGGCCAGTGACCCCTTGTAGATCGTATTTGTCTTGCAGCTCTCTTAAGCGCTCGCCATCGATGTCGACAACAGTAATTTCGTTTTCTTCACCGACGAGGTTTTCTGCCAGTGTTCCGCCGACTTGGCCGGCGCCTAAGATGATGATTTTCATATTGGTTACGGTCGATTTTCTATTATTGTTTTGTCAACTTTGCGTAGTAAAACCCATCACTCAAGCCGGGTAATAGCTGCAAGCCTGGTTGTGTTTGTGTGTCTGCATCGTGCAAAGGTACAAGCGTCGCATCAGGGGTCACAGAAAGAAAGCGTGTGATCTGTTGCTGATTCTCTTGTGGCAGTACTGAGCAGGTAGCATAAACTAGTGTGCCACCGGGCTTAAGCAATGGCCAGATCTTATCAATAATTTGTGCCTGTAACGTCACCAAGTTATCAATATCAGAAGCGCGTCTTAGCCATTTGATGTCTGGGTGTCTTCTAATGACGCCAGTTGCAGAGCAAGGTACATCCAATAAGATGCGATCATATTGCTCGCCATCCCACCATGTTTCAGGGTCACTTGCATCGCCCTCAAGGCATTTGGCTGACAATCCGATCCGTTCAAGGTTTTGCTCCACACGTAGCAAGCGATCACCATCAGCGTCAATTGCAGTCACTTTGGCGTTTGCCAACTCCAAAATATGACAAGTCTTACCGCCTGGAGCAGCACAAGCATCAAGAATATTTTCACCTGCTTGTGGCGCTAATAATCTCGCGGCTTTTTGGGCGGCGGCATCTTGTACTGAGCAAGCACCAGCGGCAAATTGTGGTAGCGCATAAACGTCAATCGGGCTATCAAGCAAGATCCCGTCTGGGTATTCGCTATGAAGCTGATAGGCTATCCCTTCTTGGTCTAGCAGAGCTGCATAATCGGCAGTAGAGAATTGCGATTGGTTAACACGCAGCCACATTGGTGCTTGTTGTTGATTCGCTTCTAAAATAGCTTGCCATTGAGTTGGGTAAGCCGCTTTTAGTTGATTGATAAACCAGCCCGGGTGGTTGTATAAGCAAGCTGGGATTTCGGCTGCACTGGTTTCTAGTTCGACCTGATGACGTTGGAAGCTGCGTAAAATTGCATTAACTAAGCCTTTCATGCCGGGCGCTCTTAGTGGCGTCAATGCGTTTACCGTTTCGGCTACTGCAGCATGAGCTGGTACGCGCATATGTTGTAGTTGGTAAATACCCACATACAGCAAAAACTGGAAAACACGGCGCTTACCTTTAAGCGGTTGCTCAAGTAACTGCTGGCAATAGTGTTCAAGTGAAGGCAAATATCTCAATACGCCATAGCAAATCTGCTGTAGCAAGGCTTTGTCTTTACCGTCTAACTGGCTGGTGGCAAGTGGTAATTGAGCACTTAACGACGCGCCTTTATCGACGACTTGAAATAGGGTTTGGGCAGCGAGTGCGCGCACATTACTCACGCTTCACCAACCTTAGCACCAATTGCTACCCAGTCGGCTCGACCATTCAAAAAGTCTTGTGCAGACATGGGCTTTTTACCTTGTGGTTGTAAGGTGTGAATTTCCAATGCCTGTGTGCCACAGGCAATTACGATACCGTGTTTGTCTGCACGTAGCACATGGCCTGCATCACCTTGCTCGTCAACGACCTTCGCCTGCCAAATCTTGACGCTGTTACCCGCCATATTGGTAAAGCAAACCGGCCATGGATTAAACGCGCGGATGTTACGTTCAATTTGCGCAGCTTCCATCTGCCAGTCAATGTCGGCTTCTTCTTTGCTTAGTTTCTTAGCATAATTTGCTAGCGTATCGTTTTGCTTTTCTGGCGTGATCTCGCCCGCAGATAAGCGTGCTAGCGTATCAATAAGCGCGTCAGGGCCAAGTTCAGCAAGCTTGCTGTAGAGATCTGCACTGGTATCGGTAGCTGTAATAGGGCAGCGAGCGATGTGCAACATATCACCGGTATCTAGGCCCTCGTCCATTTGCATGATGGTCACGCCAGTTTCATTGTCGCCAGCCCAAATGGCACGCTGAATGGGTGCAGCGCCTCGCCATCGTGGTAAAATTGAGCCATGAACATTTAGACAACCTAGTCGAGGAGTATCTAAAATGGCTTTTGGTAATAATACTCCGTAGGCGACAACAACCATGACATCGGCATCAAGTGCAGCGAGTTCTGCCTGTGCTTCCGATGTTTTTAATGATTGCGGTTGTAGCACTGGCAGGTTGTGCTCTTGTGCTAACACTTTTACTTCACATGCTTTGAGCTTTTTCCCGCGTCCTGCTGGGCGGTCGGGTGGGCAGTACACTGTCACGACGTCATGATGTGATTGTATAAGAGCGTCAAGGTGGCGCGCTGCAAAATCAGGCGTGCCTGCGAAAACGATACGCAAAGGATTACTCACGAAATACCCTAAAGTCAGTTAGTTGGAGATTGGTTAAGCTTGCTTTGCAGCGAACTTAGCTTCTTTTTCAAGCTTCTTACGAATACGATCACGCTTTAGTGGTGATAGGTAATCGATAAATAGCTTACCAACTAAATGGTCTAATTCGTGTTGAATACAAACGGCAAGTAAGCCATCGGCGTCTAACTCATACGTTTCACCATGTTCGTTTGTTGCCTTCACAGTGACAGTTTCAGCGCGATCTACTTTTGCGTATGAATATGGCACAGACAAGCAACCTTCTTCACTCACAGTTGAACCATCGCGTTTGGTTATTTCTGGGTTGATTAATACGCGCGGCTCGTTGCGCTCTTCAGAAACGTCAATAACGACGATTCGCTGATGAATATCAACTTGCGTAGCCGCAAGGCCGATACCGTTTTCATCGTACATCGTTTCCAGCATGTCTTTAACTATTTGACGTACTTCGTCATTAACCTCTGCTACAGGCTGTGCAACGGTGCGTAAACGCTCGTCTGGAAACTTTAAAACTTCTAATATGGCCATGATTACCCTAAATCAATTTATCGTGTAAGCTGTTGTAAGCTAGTGTATGGTCTTATTTTAGCCATTCAAGTTCCCCTTTAACAGGTTTTGGTGGATAATAACCAAAAATAACCACAAGGAAGCCATCATGAAATATCCGATTGCTGCATTAATACTCGCTGGCTGCTCAATTTTCTCCGTGAAAGCGGACACTTTATCTGTAAAAGCAGATGCGCCGCAGCGTTATGTGGTGAAAAAAGGCGATACCTTGTGGGATATTTCAAAAATGTACTTACGTTCGCCATGGAAGTGGAAGCAGTTGTGGCAGTGGAACCCTAGTATTCAAAACCCAGATCTGATTTATCCGGGAGACAGTCTTAAGCTACTTTACGATGAAAATGGTAATCCTATGCTGGTGTTAGACAAAGGCGTGAAGAAATTGTCACCGCATACGCGTATTGTTAACCAAAAAGCATCTGCCATTCCTACCTTACCACTCCCCATCATGGAACCTTTTTTGCGTTTCGAGCAAGCACTTTCTGAGTCGGAATTTTCAGATAGTCCAATTGTACTGGGAGCCAATCGCAATATTAAAAATGCGACTCCGGGTCACCTTTTGTACGTTAAAGCTGATTTAGTCAAAGGTGGGCACTATGCCATCTATCGTCGTGGTGAAACCTACCGTACCTTAGACAGCCAACAATTACTTGGCTTGGAAGCCGTATTAGTTGGTTCTGGCCATGTGGTTGAGCAGGGGGATATCGTGGCGGGACGTCCGGCAAAGCTACAGTTGGAAGTTGCAAAGCAAGAAGTTAGAGCCGGGGATATCGTGCTACCCATATCTACCGGACAAATCTTTCCGGCACAGTTTTCTATGTCTCGCCCTGAGCAGCAAACTGTGGGCCGTATTATTGCGAGCGATAATAAGCTCAGAGAGTTTAGTACCATGAGTGTAGTCGTGCTGGATGTGGGGAGTAAAGCACAGCTAAAAGAGGGGCATGTCCTTGATATCGTGAGGCAATCACCTACAGTTATAGAAAGCCAGCACGGTCCGCGCTATATTGAAGATGCATCACGACTCGACAAACTGATCACCGAAATGGGATCTTGGTTTGGTGAGGAAAACGATGACGATAGCGTAGTTTGGCATATGCCAAAGGAAAAAGTCGGTGAGCTGATGGTCTTTAAAGTGTATGAAGACTTAAGCTACGCTATGGTTGTCGAAACTTCGGAGCCGATCCGCGTTGGTGATCATGTACAAGCACTCAAGGAAACTGCCAGTAACTAAGTGGTAAAATTTCTCCTTGAGTGAGTCAGCAAACTCAAGGAGAGAGTATGAAACAAGCTAAACTAGCTCAAGCTTTGGCATTAAGCCTGTGCCAAGGGCTGGGTATCAAAACCATCACTGCATTACTTAATCAAGTCCCCCTTGCGCAGTTATTCACATTAAGCCAAGTTGAGCTTTGTAAGCTTGGGCTGCAAGAACATGTTGCTACTAACTTAGCGAGCACAGATTGGTCTCGTATCGAGCACATACAGGCTTACTGTCAACGTCAGAAAATTTATATTGTATCTTTGTTTTCTCCTGAATACCCCGAGCAACTTAAAGAGATCTGTAACCCTCCTTTAGTACTATTTTGCCGAGGGAATATTGCGTTATTAAAGCAACCACAAATTGCGGTTGTTGGTAGTCGCAGTTCAACGCGAACTGGGCTTGGGCTTGCACATGAATTTGCACAGGGCTTAAGTCGCTCGGGGTTGGTGGTGACATCGGGTATGGCAAGAGGGATTGATGGCGCAGCGCACCAAGGTGCACTTGATGCTCAAGGAGGAACCATTGCCGTGCTAGGGACAGGTGTTGATGTTGTTTACCCCAAACGCCATCAACGGCTTTATGAAGACATCGTACAGCATGGCTTGGTAGTCAGTGAGTTTTTACCAAACACTCAAGCAAATAGTAATCACTTTCCACGGCGTAATCGCATAATCTCGGGTTTATCTTTGGGTGTTTTGTTGGTTGAAGCCGAAGTAAAAAGTGGCTCGCTGATCACCGCACGCTATGCACTGGAGCAAAACAAAGAAGTGTTTGCGATCCCAGGCTCGATTAAAAATCGATTAAGTAGCGGTTGTCATTACCTGATTAAGCAAGGGGCAAAACTCACCGAAAATATTGAGGATATTTTGGAAGAAGTGAGCTTTTTTTGTGAAAACAGTCTATATAGTATAGAAATAGGGGAGCAAAAAGAGGAGCAATGTCCCGTATTAGAAAACCTTGGCTTTGAGGTGACGACTGTAGACACTTTAACGCAAAGGACCCAGTGGCCAGTAGAGCAGGTGATTGCCAGACTATTGGACCTAGAACTCGAAGATAAAGTAGAGCGTGTACTCGACGGCTACATAAAACTCGCGAGGGGTTAAGAAGATGTTTGATATTTTAATGTATTTATTTGAGAACTATATTCACAGTGAGGCAGAAATCTTTGTCGAACAAAACGAACTCACCGATGAACTCCTTCGCGCCGGCTTTAATCAAGGCGAAATATACAAAGCGCTTGATTGGCTTGAGCAACTTGCAGATTTACAACACAGTGACGAAAACCCCTATTTAAATGCTAAACCGGACCATGCAACGCGGATTTACACCGATAGCGAATGCAATATGCTAGATGTTGAGAGCCGTGGTTTTTTAATGTTTGTGGAACAAGTCGGAGTGATTGACAGTACCACCAGAGAGATGGTGATGGATCGCTTATTCGCCTTGGATAAAACCTATATGAGCCTAGATGATTTAAAGTGGGTGATACTAATGGTGCTATTTAATGTACCGGGTAAAGAGCATGCTTATGCGCAGATGGAAGATCTGATTTTTACCGAGCCTGCATCTGTAGTTCATTAGCTCTGCTCTAGCACGATAAGTTTCTTTCGGTAAGTTGAGGTCAAAACTTCAACTTACCGCCTTTCAAATAACGCTTCTTGCTTCGTTAAAAATGCGGATATCAAGTATTCGCAGGGGGAATTTCCATCATTTCCTTGACCCTAAAAACAAGGCGATTATATTAGGCGCATACTTGCACAAGGGGGCGGTGGTAAAGCGATGAGTAAAATAGACCATGCATTATTTAATGCAGACAAACATGCATTAGAAAAAGAGTATGAAGTATGCCCAGAATGTGGCTCTGAGCTGGTAATCAAAAACAGTAAAAATGGTCCATTTATTGGCTGCGCTAGCTACCCAACTTGTGATTATATTCGCCCTTTAGCACATCATGATAGTCATGTAATTAAAGTACTAGAAGATGTGGCTTGCCCTGAATGTGGCAAAGATCTAGTGATAAAAAATGGCCGCTATGGCATGTTCATCGGCTGTACGGGGTATCCTGATTGCCACTATATTGGTCATGAAGATGCACCACCCTCGGTGGCCTTACCCGCGTGTCCAAAATGTCAAAAAGGTAATCTAATTCAGCGTAAAAATAAGTTTGGTAAACACTTTTATAGTTGTGACACGTATCCAAGTTGTAAGTATACCTTGAACGCTACGCCTGTAGAGCAGGCTTGCCCTGAGTGTCATTGGCCCGTGCTAGTGGAGAAAACCCGAGCGGGTAAAGCTGTGCTACAATGCCCGCAGAAATCATGTCAAAAGATAGTGGAAATACCGTGAGTAATGACAATAAAGCGGATGCCGTGGCAATAGAAACGCCCGAGTCAGCACTTCAAGCCGGCGAAGTGATCTGTTATCCGACGGAAGCCATTTATGGTTTAGGTTGTGATCCTGATAACCAAGATGCGGTCACTAAGTTACTAACAATCAAATCTCGACCCATAGAAAAAGGGTTAATCTTAATCGCCGACAATTATGGTCAATGTTTGCCCTACGTGGATGACAATATAATCCCGATGGATAAGCGCGCTGATATTTTTTCGTCATGGCCAGGAGCCATTACTTGGTTATTGCCGGCGAAAGTCAGTACGCCGCATTGGTTAACAGGGGGGCACGACACTATCGCTATTCGTGTTACTAGCCACCCAATTGTAAAGCAGTTGTGTCAACGCTTTGGTAAGCCGATTGTATCTACCAGTGCCAATGTAACAGGTCAAACTCCGGTTGTTTCGTTGTTGGAAGCGCGTCGCCAGTTCGGCTCACAAGTCGGCTATTATGTTGAAGGTGAGTTAGGCGGTAATACGACCCCAAGCGTCATTAAAAATGCAATGACTGGCCAAGTGATCCGAGGATAAAATGTACCATGAGTAAAATAAACCTAGATACCGTAAAAGCTTTTTTATTACAACTACAAGATAATATCTGCCAAGGCTTAGAGGCTGCCGATGGTAACGCTCAGTTTGTTGAGGATGCTTGGGAACGTGCTGAAGGTGGCGGCGGTCGCACTCGCGTGATCCGTAATGGCGATGTTATTGAGCAAGGCGGGGTAAACTATTCACATGTTTTTGGCGCTTCTATGCCAGCCTCAGCGACGGCGCACCGTCCAGAGTTAGCAGGAAGAAGTTTCCATGCCTGTGGCGTGTCTTTAGTGATCCACCCGAAGAATCCCAATATTCCAACTAGCCACGCCAATGTGCGTTTTTTCATCGCTGAGAAAGAAGGTGAAGAGCCGATTTGGTGGTTTGGTGGTGGTTTTGATTTAACCCCATTTTATCCAGTTCTTGAGGATGTGAAGCACTGGCATCAAGTTGCAAAGGATTTGTGTGCACCATTTGGTGGCGCAGTATACAGTGACTACAAAAAGTGGTGTGATGAATATTTCTATTTAAAACATCGAGATGAGACTCGGGGTGTGGGTGGGTTATTCTTTGATGACTTAAACCAATGGGGCTTTGAGAAGAGCTTTGCGTTTATGCAAGCTGTAGGCAATGGCTTCCTTGATGCTTATCTGCCTATTATTGAAAAACGCAAAGATACGCCGTATAGCGAACAGGAGCGTCAATTCCAGCTATATCGCCGAGGCCGTTACGTTGAATTTAATCTGGTCTGGGATAGAGGTACGTTGTTTGGTCTACAAACGGGTGGACGTACCGAGTCTATTTTAATGTCGATGCCACCATTGGCACGTTGGGAGTATGACTTCCAGCCCGAACCGGGGTCGAAAGAAGCTGAGCTGTATAATTACCTTACCCCAAAGAATTGGCTGGCGATGTAATAGAGTAAAAAAGGAGCCGCGGCTCCTTTTTTGCTTTTAGCGGTTCACTTAGTTTAATTTAAATCCGCGTACTTGCTCATCTAAATCTCGTGCAAGGGTGAGCAACTCTTCACTGATCTGTTTAGAGCCATGGGCATCAACTAACGAGCGCTCAGCATTATCGCTAATCGCCACTACGCTACGATTGATTTCTTCAGCGGCCAAGTTTTGTTGCTCAGTGGCATCGGCAATTTGCAGGTTTAAGGCATTAATTTCGTGCATCTGCGTCGAGATGTCTTTAAGCGCTTGGGCTACTTTCTTGACCTGCTGTGCACGATCATCTGCTTCTTCGCAAGAAGCACTCATTGCTGCCACGGTTTGCTGTGCCTCGGACTGTAGCTTATCGATAGTACGTTTGATTTCATCGGTTGAGTCGTGGGTACGTGTAGCAAGTGTTCTGACTTCGTCGGCAACAACTGCAAACCCTCTACCTGCTTCCCCTGCGCGTGCGGCTTCTATTGCTGCATTAAGCGCTAAGAGATTGGTTTGCTCCGCGATACTACTGATCACTTCGAGTACTTTACCCACTTCAAGAGTTTGTGCTTGAAGCTGAGAAACTTGTTCTGCAGCCTGCCTTACATCTTGTGCTAATTGGTTGATACTTTGCTCAGTATGATTAGCAACAGCCATGCTTTCCTCTGCGAGGTGATTGCTGCTATCAGACTTTTCTGATGCAAAGTGGGTGGTATTTTTTACTTCACTTGAAGAGCTTTCAAGCTCATTAATTGCGGCTGCAACAGAGTCCGTCCCTTGTTTTTGCTCTTGAATGGCCTGCTCGGTAGTTTCCGCTGAAGCATATATAGATTCTGCTGAGTGAATAAGTATTTTTGAAGAGTTGGATAACTGCGCAATATTGTCTTTAAAGCTATCCATCATTTTATTGAAGTTAATCGCCAAGCGTCCAAGCTCGTCATCGACTTGGTCGTCTATTCGTAATGATAAGTCTTTGTTCGTCGTTGCGAGGCGCATGGTTCGGCCCAGCGTTTTTAGTCGCACTATAAAGAGCTTCCTAAAAAGTACGCCTAAAATCACAAAGGTGGTAATAAAGATAGTAGAGAGAAGCGCAGTGCTAAACCATGTATTAGTGTGTACCGTATTATCAATATCATCCAAAGAGTAACTGATCCGCACAACACCGAGCACATCTCCTTCCTGTGCCTGATGACAACCCAAGCAGTTGGTTCCTTTATAGTCCTCCTTGGCTATCATTGGCTTTAAGTAAGTCATGATACGACTACCATCGCGCTGTTCTATAACTAAGGTTTCTTTCCCATTCAATGCATCAAACTCAGCTTCAGAGTTAGGTGCTTGATTTGCATTACCAGGACCGTAAAGCTTATTAACTTGCTCGGAGCGGATAATGTGAGCATCTTCGATATTAGGGTGATTACGAATTTTGTCACTCAAAATTTCACGGTTTGCCATGGTGCCTGTCAGCATCATAGTATTGATAGAGTCAAAGTAATTATCTGCTAGTAACCTAATGTTACTTTCAACTGTTTCTTCAGCAAGAGTCTTTTGTTGACTGCTACTACTGAGGATACTGGCAATCAAAACGAGGACACCCGTCACTGCCAGTAACGCATAAATTTTATGTTGAATAGATTTCACACGCATCGCACCTGTTCATAATTAGAACAGTAATTATGCATCTCTACTCAAGAACGGGGTTTGACCTAGCGCAAAATAGCCGTGTAATTTTAATCAACTAATACTTTAGTTTTATTCTTGATTAATCATATGTGTCGCAAGTTGAGCGAGGGACTGCCTTAATCCTTCTCTTAATAATGGATTTCCTACCTCTAAGTCTAATGCTTTATTCATACAGTGCATCCATTGATCCCGTAAATCTTGGTCGATAGGAAAGGGCATATGGCGCATTCTTAAACGTGGGTGGCCATATTTCTCTGCAAAAAGATCTGGGCCACCTAACCAACCAGAAAGAAATTCAAAAAATACCTGTCTGATCCTGTCTAATGGTTGTGGATGCATATCGTAAAGCGGCTTTGCATAGGGATCAGTTGCCATAATATCGTAAAAGCGGTTGGCAAGATCGCGGGCGCCTTGTTCTCCACCAATGATTTCATAAGGTGTTTTTTCTGGAGTGGGGGCACTATTTGTTTGTTCTACGGTTGCATCTTTATTAAAGATACGTTTAATTAACTGCTTCATAATGACTCTTTCAAGGCGCTCTTATAACGATGGACAAATACGCGGTATTCGGTAATCCGATAAAACATTCTAAATCGCCAGCAATCCATGCGCAATTCGCACAGCAATGCCAGCAGCAATTAGAATACGAGGCTATTTTGGCACCAGAAGATGCCTTTATTCAAACTGCATCGACATTTTTTGCCCAAGGTGGTTGTGGTGCGAATGTGACTTTACCTTTTAAAGAGCAGGCATTTGCCTTTGCAGATACCCTCACCGAACGAGCTAGGCTCGCTGGTGCCGTCAATACCCTAATCAAACAGCAAGATGGCAGTATTACAGGCGACAATACTGATGGTGCAGGTCTTGTACGAGATCTCGTGAAACACCAAACTAAACTTGAGGGGGCTACCGTACTATTGATTGGTGCCGGTGGTGCAGCCAAAGGCTGTATCTATCCGCTCCTTCAGGCCGGAGCAAAACGGATCGTCGTGACCAACCGTACTGAGTCAAAGGCATTGCAACTAGCAAAGCAATTTGCCTCGTATGGAGAGGTTACAGGGTGTGGCTTAAACAATACCCCCGACATCGGTTTCGATATTGTGATTAACTCCACCTCATCGAGCATCACAGGGGAGGTGCCAGACGTTAGCCCTACTGTTATTACATCCTGCTTAGTTGCCTACGATATGTTCTACAGCGACCAGCAAACAAGTTTCTTAGACTGGGTGGCGCAACACAATCAACAAACGCAATTGATAGATGGCATAGGTATGTTAGTTGAGCAGGCCGCAGAAGCGTTTTACCAATGGCGAGGGATGAGGCCTGATACGTCCGAAACATTTAGGCTTATTAGAGGGGAAATATGAACCAAGCAATACTGTTTAATGATGACATCAGTTATCAACAGGGAGAATTAACGTTTACGGCGATGGCCAGTGGTCAGCTGATCCGCTGTAAAATTGCAACCGAGCTTGAGCAGGAAGCCGCAATAGCGCACTTTGCTCAGCACCAATTCGATTATGAAATGCAGGCTGAGCAATTAATAGAGGATGAAGCGTTTAACGAGGCGGGAGAGATAAGCTTAGCTTTCCTCTAAATATTCATCTTTCAGCTCCACGTAATTTTGGGCGGACACTTTTAAAAATTGTAGTTCTTGTTCGGTGAGGGGTCTGGCTTGTTTTACCGGACTACCGACATATAAAAAACCGGACTCAAGGTTTTTATTAGGCGGGACAAGTGCACCACCACCAATAATAACGTCATCTCCTACGATGACGTTATCCATAATAATTGCACCCATACCCACAAGAATACGATTACCAAGTTTGCAACCATGCAACATGACTTTATGACCAACAGTCACATCATCACCAATAATAAGCGGGTAACCGTCAGGTACTGAAGCGCTTTTTCTTGTTAAGTGCAGTACGCTGCCGTCTTGAACATTGGTTCGTTTCCCTATCTTGATGTAGTTCACATCGCCTCTGGCTGCAACCAATGGCCAAACGCTGCTGTCTTCGCCAATTTCTATATCACCGACCAAAACGGATGATTCATCAATATAAACGCCTTGTGCCAAGCGCGGGAATTTACCTTTATAACTTCTAAGCATGTCTAGATTACTCATCTTTCGTGTCTTGTGTCACTAGTGTAGAGTGTTGAATTGTAAAACTCTAGTACGAAAAAACTGCAAAAAGATAAGTAAAAGTGTCAAAAATAAGCGTTTCGCTTCATTTTTGCTCGAACAAACGTTTTTTCGCAATTTTCTTTAAAAAAAGGGTTGCACTAAAATCGGATCGCCCTATAATGCGACCCCACTGACACGGGGCGCTACGCTG
>NZ_PNDS01000298.1 GCF_005886535.1 Pseudoalteromonas sp. S2755 | reverse complement strand
TCAATCCTTGGAGGGGTGTTATATTACGCGACAGAGATGGAAATCTTTGCTGGTGTTGCAGTATTAAGTGCACTGTTGACCTTATTCAATTTACTACCCATTTTGCCGTTAGATGGTGGGGATGTTCTAAAAAGCATAAGCTTTTCAATGCGCTCTTGGGTGGGATTATTTGCGTGTATTGCTGGGGTATTATTCTGGCTTTGTAGAAGTAAC
>NZ_PNDS01000297.1 GCF_005886535.1 Pseudoalteromonas sp. S2755 | reverse complement strand
GGATAAAGCTTGGTAACATTTCTCTATCCACTCTTTTTAAAAGGCGGTAACGGATAGCGGGTTGTGCAAGGCGTGTGTTCGCAATCGCAATATTTACTTTGAGTGCAGAGTTTTGCTGTATACTGGCCGTGGCATGCATTGCACACCGATAATGCCAAATTGCTTGTTCATTCTGGATACGACGACGATACCCAACACCAATATTAGTCAGAATCTTCGCCCTATCTTCATCCGCCAAACCCTTAAAAGGTGGTGTTTTAA
>NZ_PNDS01000296.1 GCF_005886535.1 Pseudoalteromonas sp. S2755 | reverse complement strand
ATACTTCTTTATCTTAGTATTTGTAACTGGTTGTCTAGCTGTGATAGACGTCCTAATTTTAATAGTCTGTGTTGATGATTTAAGAATCGAATGTGTTTAATTAATGGTTTAGCGTTGAATTAATATGAGAATTTACTTGGGTTTTTTATTAACGTACATGTTTTTGGCAATAGGGGTCTGTATAATATGTTCAGTGATGGAAGCGGTGCTGCTCAGTATAACCCCCAGTCATATAGGGATCTTAACGCAAGAAAACGAAGCCTTAGCGTCGCGAGGTCAGCGCCTAAAAGACAAAATCGAT
>NZ_PNDS01000295.1 GCF_005886535.1 Pseudoalteromonas sp. S2755 | reverse complement strand
CCAGAGACGGACTGAGCTCCGATAGTATCTTTTGCCATACCTGCTAATCATTCTCTCGCAGCGCTAGCTCTACTGAGAAAAACACCAGTAATTGATAGACCCGCTGCCCCCGGTATAGGTTATGAGGCGCAATGCTAAATCGAGAGATGTGCTGCGTATGCGGCCATGGTTCATCCACATACTGAAGCGCCAGTGTTTTAGCATGTGCACCATGCAACACCTGCTCTGGATACACCGTATTCATAGCTTGATTGGCAAAATACACATGATGATGCGCATCAAGGACCTCAAGTGGCAGGGTGAGTTCGCTAATAAAATAAAATACAAAAGCTACAAACAAACCATCAACTTCACTGATAAGATATATACGT
>NZ_PNDS01000294.1 GCF_005886535.1 Pseudoalteromonas sp. S2755 | reverse complement strand
TCAGTACACTTTTGGCCCGCTGCGAGTTATTTTGACTCAGCTAACTTCTCAATTACTAAGTTAAACCCCTTGCTAAAATCCAAGGCTGTATTGTGTCCTGGGCTTAGAATTCGTTTTGTAACTAAACAGACGAAAGACACGCAAGAATGGCACTATGAGGCAGGTCTTGAGGATTACCTAAAAGACAGCGCGGAAGGCTATGAAGTGCTGCC
>NZ_PNDS01000293.1 GCF_005886535.1 Pseudoalteromonas sp. S2755 | reverse complement strand
ACCGTGGTTTTTATGTAGTTGCGTTGTACTAGACTCAGCAGAATAGCCAAATGTTCTATAATAGAGTTAGTATGAAATTATGAGCGTGTTGATTTTCATTTATTAATTCGGATAGAGTTAAAAATGATAGTATAACAAAAGCGCCATAAGCTGGGCGCGTAAACCGAATATATTATGCTTTATTTCTTCATAGGCAGATTACGGTAATCGCTGTGAAAGCCAGAGTGAATCAGTAATATGATGATCTAGATACGACCCAAGTGAGTCT
>NZ_PNDS01000292.1 GCF_005886535.1 Pseudoalteromonas sp. S2755 | reverse complement strand
ACTAGATATTCAACGACTAATAGTAACTTGCGGAAATCACCAAGTTCTGTCCCTTTGTAAATTAAATTTAAGCGGCGCTGTCGAATGTCTCTGATATCAAAAACATCATCTTCTTTCGTTAGCATAAAAAGCAGAGATTCGCTGACTGAAATTTCAAGCCCAAGTGTTCTCATTTTCGTGTCCAGAATATGCAAAAATTGAATTCTCTCACAGTGTTATTTCTATTGCTATCGCTGCATGGTCAGAATAGCAAATATGTTCGTCCATACGCTTCGGATC
>NZ_PNDS01000291.1 GCF_005886535.1 Pseudoalteromonas sp. S2755 | reverse complement strand
AAATGATCGAGGCGACGCGTATTGGCTTTAACGCGAGCGAGTAGCTCCCGGTGGTTATACGGTTTGGGAATATAATCGTCAGCACCTAGCTCCAAACCAAAGATGCGATCAAAGTCATCGCCTTTTGCCGTTAACATAATACCGGGTGTCATCTTGTGAACACGTAACGCTTTTAGCACTTCAAAACCATCCATTTGTGGAAGCATTACGTCTAATAAAATTAGGGCAAAATTATGATTTAAACCCTCGTTCACACCTTCAGATAC
>NZ_PNDS01000290.1 GCF_005886535.1 Pseudoalteromonas sp. S2755 | reverse complement strand
TTATCTTCTCACTGTTCGGCAAGATACCCAATTAACAATCTTGCCGCTAACACAATAAGCGGAGCGCCGCGGACCTTAAGTGTCAGAATTAGCTCGCTCCTCGTCGCACCGTCGCGGCATTCATGCCACACCGGTTGCTGTGGCAGTAAGTCATGATCCATTACCAGTCCCACGCCCGATTCGAATTTAAGACGACGTGCAATTAAGGTTTTCAAGACATCCCGCTCTTTCAAAG
>NZ_PNDS01000289.1 GCF_005886535.1 Pseudoalteromonas sp. S2755 | reverse complement strand
TTCCGTATTCATATTTTGTCTTATATAGCTGAGCTAAGCATCTTTCATCAAAACTGGGCGCCATTCCAATCAAGGCAATGCGCCACATCGACAATATAGCACCAGGACCGCCCAAATCGAGCGCGACACCAAGACGTGCCATATTTCCGGTACCAACCCGTGCTGCGAGTGAAGTTCAGAATTCTTTAAAAGATTTGTTACCATCTTCAGCAGCTTCGTGGCTTTTCATCATTACCTTCTCCATATATGGGAATTGGGTGATTTGAATATACCGAAGCCTAATTGTGAAGAATACACCATCAGCTATTAAGAGGTAGATAAGTAG
>NZ_PNDS01000029.1 GCF_005886535.1 Pseudoalteromonas sp. S2755 | reverse complement strand
ATAACAATTGTATTAATTCTCTAATCAATTTGAAGGGTGAAATAGCATATTAACTTCGTTAAAAATTTCTCATATAGAACAACTAAATAGCAAAATTTTTGCCTAGCTACTAAAGCTATTTCTCCGCTTCAAAATAGCCCATTTACTTAATGCAATTGGTATTACCCGCCGAGCTGTTGGGCAGCCCAAACAAAAAGAATAAAACATCCTAGTTCGTCGCGAGCCAGGGTCTTATTAAAGGTCGATTAACAGCATTCATCCATGAATTTAATCGACATTAGTACACCCATGTATGTCAAACCCGTTGCAGCAATGCTGCGGGTTTTTTGTTGTTTGGGGTAGAGATTTAAGATATAAAACCTCACAAGCCAATCAACACATCGCGAGGTAAACTCGCTCCTACCAAGATATTAATAAAAGTGCTACATCTTATATTGCCGGATACACAGCAGCGTTGGTGATGGTTTATTACCAATCCGTTTAGATATCTGCTCTAATATAGGTTAGATAAAATTCCCGGTTAAATAATGCTGAACTCAAACGAATCAGAACAGCTTTTAGCACTTTCTCGAAAAGAACAAAACGCTCGAAAATGTATGAGATTACTTGCGGTGTCATTATTTTATGAGGGCAATAGCAGAACCGACATTGCTAAGCGCTTTAACATAGTTCGAGGTAGCGTTGATGAATGGGTTTCTAGTTAACTAAAAGATAGACTAAAAGGCTTCAAGGTCATCGTTCTAGATTGAAACAGTCAGATCTTGAACGACCGTCTGAGTTTATAAAGCGAAAAAGCAAAGAACTTCCAGATGGCCGCCTTACAGGTGAAGACATTATGCATTACATTCACATTGAGTTCGGTGTTCATTACCACCTAAATCATGTTTATAACATACTAAAGCAGCTTGGCTTTAGTTGTATCACAAACCGTTTGATGCATCCAAAACAGTCACAAGAGAACCAAGAAGCTTTTTAAAAAACTTCCAACTGGAAACGGGCCTTCACACACCGGAGACCTTCCTCTTGAACGTATCAATGTATGGTTTTAGAACGAAGTACGATTTAGCCAGCAAAATTCGACTACGCGCTTTTGAGCTGAAACAGGCACTCGGCTACGGATTGGTATAAATAGCAAAATTTCCGCATTGCCTAAATGGATGTAGGTACTTCGGCGATAGCCGGAGGCTGTAGCGGTGTTATCGACAAGATTTTCTCGCCTCAAAAATGGAGCACTTAATTAGGCTAATTGATATAAAATATGGTGAATAAAGAAACATTTGCGATTTTTTTTGAGCTGTATATACTTACAGTAAATATACTACTGTATGGAATACCAGTTAATGCGTCCTCTAACTAAACGACAAGAACAAATCTTTGAATTAATAAAAGTATTCATAAAAGATACTGGCATGCCTCCAACTCGTGCTGAAATAGCTGATGCTTTGGGTTTCAAGAGTGCAAACGCAGCAGAGGAGCACCTTAAAGCACTTGCTAAAAAGGGAGTTATCGAAATGGTCCCAGGAGCAAGCCGTGGAATTAGACTTGTTGAGGATGAATCTGAGCAACTAGGTTTACCTATTATTGGCCGTGTAGCAGCCGGAGAGCCGATATTGGCAGAGCAACATGTTGAAAGCCACTTTAATGTAGATGCCAGTTTTTTTAAGCCGAATGCTGATTATCTTTTGAGAGTTAATGGTATGAGCATGAAAGATATTGGGATTATGGATGGTGATCTACTAGCGGTTCATAGTACTCAAGTGGCAGAAAATGGCCAAGTCATAGTTGCTCGTGTAGAAGAGGACGTGACAGTTAAACGCTTAGAAAAGAAAGGAAAGAAAGTTCTCTTGCACGCTGAGAATGAAGAATTTAAAGCGATAGAAGTGGATCTAGAGCATCAAAATTTCTCCATTGAAGGGTTAGCCGTAGGCGTGATCAGAAGCGCTGATTGGATGTAGTTTATGAGGGGGAGCGTAGCATTAAATATAACGTTGCGCTCGTTTTAACTATATTTAGTGAAAAAAGCAATAATTAACTTTTCTAACTGTGTGAAAGTAAGATGATTATAGTGACTTTTTCATATCTCAATAGTTTTTAGTTTTCTGATCTTTATACACAATTTTTCACCATTCTTCGTTTTACTCCCAATAATCCTTAGTTTTGATTCGAAAGTCAGCCTTCTCAAAAATCTTGCATTTTGTTTGTTTTTTGACTAATTGGTTAATAGTCGTGCAGTAAGTCTATGTACAAATAGACAATATGGCAGTCATCCAATAATAACAAAAGGCAACCATGAGTTGTCTTGAAGGAGACGTCAAATGAAAATTTGTCGATTAGTTGTAGCATTTATCGCAGTGCTAATCGCCATGCCCTCACTCGCTAACAGCGCTTACAATATGAGGCAAGGCGTTACAGACATTAGCCATCAAGTGTATGAGCTCCACATGACCATATTTCTAATATGTTGCGTCATTGGAGTGATTGTATTTGGGATTATGTTTTGGGCGCTGATAAAACACAGAAAGTCAAAAGGAGTTGTTGCAGCGCAATTTCATGAAAGCACCAAAGTGGAAATACTTTGGACTGCTATTCCCTTCCTGATACTCATTGGTATGGCAATACCAGCCACAAAAACGCTTATTGCCATGGAAGACACGAGTAAAGCTGATCTAACCATCAAGGTCACAGGGTCTCAGTGGAAATGGCACTATGAGTATATGGGGCATGATGTTGAGTTCTATTCTTTGCTCTCTACTCCGAAAGATGAAATTAGTGACCTTAAAGAAAAAAATGAAAATTATCTGCTTGAAGTTGATAAGCATTTGGTTATACCCACCGATAGAAAAGTTCGTTTCTTGATGACCTCCGATGATGTCATCCATTCTTGGTGGGTTCCCGATTTTGCGGTGAAGAAGGATGCCAATCCGGGCTTTATAAATGAGGCATGGACAAAGGTAAACGATGAGGGGATTTACAGAGGCCAATGTGCTGAATTATGTGGCAAAGATCATGGCTTTATGCCAGTTGTTGTCGAGGCCGTAAGTCCTGATAAATTTGATAGCTGGCTCACCGATGCTAAAGCCGAAAAAGCAAGGGCAGAAGCCGAGTCACAAGCCGTCGCCCAACAAACTATTTCCAAAGAAGAGTTAATGGAGGTTGGTGAACAAACTTACATGGCCTATTGTGCAGCTTGCCATCAACCAACGGGGCTTGGTCTACCAGGTGTCTTCCCTGCAATGAAAGGGAGTGAAGTCGTCACTGGAGATATTAAAGCTCATATAGATATTCTACTCTTAGGTCGTCCAGGAACTGCAATGCAATCTTTCGCAAAACAGTTAACAATCAAGCAGATCGCGGGAGTGATCACTTATAAAAGAAATAGCTGGGGTAATGACACCGGCGATGTTATTCAGCCAAGCCAAATACAGCGAGAGATAGATGCATTAGAGGAGGGTAAGTAATGAGTGCTATCGTAGAAGAACATTCACACCATGCAGCTCCTAAAGGCTTAAAGCGCTGGCTGTTTACCACTAATCATAAAGATATTGGAACATTGTATTTATTGTTTTCGTTGATCATGTTCCTGATTGGTGGGGCGATGGCAATGGTTATCCGAGCTGAGCTATTCCAGCCAGGTTTGCAGCTAGTAGATCCACATTTTTTTAATCAAATGACAACAGTACACGGCTTAATTATGGTATTTGGCGCGGTGATGCCCGCGTTTACTGGTCTTGCAAACTGGATGATTCCAATGATGATAGGAGCGCCAGATATGGCACTTCCTAGGATGAATAACTGGAGTTTTTGGATACTACCCTTTGCATTTGCAATTTTACTGATGTCATTATTTTTGGAAGGTGGCGGGCCTGCTTTCGGTTGGACTTTTTATGCGCCTCTTTCTACAACGTACAGCAATGACAACACCGCATTTTTTGTTTTTGCGGTTCATATAATGGGTATTAGCTCTATTATGGGCGCTATCAATGTAATCGTGACCATCGTCAATCTTAGAGCTCCAGGTATGACATGGATGAAGTTGCCTTTATTTGTCTGGACCTGGTTGATAACTGCATTTCTTCTGATAGCTGTTATGCCGGTGCTTGCTGGTGCCGTAACTATGGTGCTGACCGACAAGTTCTTTGGGACAAGTTTTTTTGATGCTGCAGGCGGCGGAGATCCGGTTATGTTTCAGCACATATTCTGGTTTTTTGGTCATCCTGAAGTATATATAATGATACTTCCCGCTTTTGGTATTATCTCGACCATAGTGCCTACCTTCTCAAGAAAGAAATTGTTTGGCTACGCATCGATGGTTTATGCAACTGCATCGATCGCATTGCTGTCGTTTGTCGTTTGGGCCCACCATATGTTTACCACAGGTATGCCTTTAGCTGGCGAGTTGTTTTTTATGTACGCAACTATGCTCATCTCAGTACCTACTGGCGTTAAGGTTTTCAATTGGGTGGCTACGATGTGGCGAGGCGCAATTAGTTTTGAGGTACCCATGCTGTTTGCCATTGCATTTATTGTGCTTTTCACAATCGGTGGATTTTCTGGGTTGATGCTCGCGATCACACCCGCGGATTTCCAATATCACGATACTTACTTTGTTGTCGCTCACTTCCATTATGTGTTAGTTACCGGGGCTGTGTTCTCAATAATGGCCGCAGCATATTATTGGTTACCGAAATGGACGGGGCATATGTTTGATATCAAATTGGCTAAATTTCACTTTTGGTTCTCCTTGATTAGTGTGAATGTATTGTTCTTCCCTATGCACTTTGTTGGTCTTGCCGGCATGCCTAGGCGGATCCCAGATTACGCTCTACAGTTCGCTGATTTTAACGCGATTATTAGTGTCGGAGGGTTTGCTTTTGGTCTTTCTCAACTGCTGTTTGTTGCAGTGGTTTATAAATGTATAAAAGGTGGAGAACAGGCCTCAGGGCGAGTGTGGGATGGGGCTGAGGGATTAGAGTGGCAAGTACCATCTCCGGCTCCTTATCATACCTTTTCAACACCACCGGAGATTAAGTAATGCAACATGGACGCCTGCTTAGGAAGCTTATTTTGTTGACGCTAGGTATGTTTGCTTTTGCCTTTGCGCTGGTTCCTCTATACGACGTTTTTTGTGATGTGACTGGCCTGAATGGTAAGCCATCCATGGAAATCGCAAAGGAGAGTGAGTCAATTGCACAAAGTCGACAAGTAGATGTGAGCTTCACAACGCATAGTCAAAGTCAGGCGCCATTTAAGGTCGATGCCGTTGAGCATTCGGTTAGTGTTCAACCTGGAAAGCTAACCGATGTGAAGTTTATTGCAAAAAATCTGAGTGATAACGAGCGTGTGTTGCAAGCGATCCCTTCGGTGTCCCCTGGGAAAGCTGCAAAGTATTTACACAAAATGGCCTGCTTTTGTTTCGATCAGCAACCAATGAAAGGCAACGAAGAAGTTGAGTTTGTCTTGAGGTTTTATGTAGATACAGAGCTACCCATTGATGTTGAGGAACTCACGCTTTCATACACGTTGTTTGATATTACGGAGCGAGTTAGTAAACAAGACAGTGATGGACTGAATATGCTAGCTGCTCGAGAGGAATTCAAATATGAACCATGAACAAGAAAAATATTACGTGCCTGAGCAAAGCCCATGGCCGATAGTCGGTGCATTTGCATTGTTTTTCATTGCTGTAGGGGCTGCACTTACCATCATTCAACTAAACTCTCCTGGAAACAGCGGAGTAATTTTACTGCTTGTGGGTATTGCAGTGCTGATATATATGATATTTGGTTGGTTCAGGAATGTGATCCAAGAATCTCAAACTGGATTATATTCAGCTCAAATGGATCGCTCGTTCAAGCAGGGAATGGGATGGTTTATCTTTTCCGAAGTCATGTTCTTTGCAGCTTTCTTTGGTGCGCTTTTTTATGCACGGATGATTGCTGTTCCGTGGTTAGGTGGTGCAAGCAACAATGCCAGTACTAATGAGGTTTTATGGCCTCAATTTGAAGCTGTATGGCCACTGCTTACAACTCCTGATGGAACTGTTACTCAAGCTATGGGTTGGCAGGGACTTCCGCTTATCAATACTATCATTCTATTAGCATCATCAGTAACCCTTAGCTTTGCTCATTTAGCTTTGGAAAAAGAGCAAAGGGCGAAAGTAAAGGCGTTTTTAGGGCTAACAGTACTACTTGGTGTTGCATTCTTAACGTTGCAAGTAGAAGAGTATATTCACGCCTACCAAGATCTTGGGTTAACTCTGCAGTCGGGAGTATACGGCAACACATTCTTTTTACTTACAGGATTTCATGGGGTTCATGTCACACTTGGCGCGATAATTCTGTTCGTCGTATGGATAAG
Organism: Pseudoalteromonas sp. S2755; assembly: GCF_005886535.1. Classification (GTDB taxonomy): domain Bacteria; phylum Pseudomonadota; class Gammaproteobacteria; order Enterobacterales; family Alteromonadaceae; genus Pseudoalteromonas. The sequence goes on along the minus strand of NZ_PNDS01000029.1, from coordinate 52,574 downwards.
AGTGTTGAAGGGGCATTTTACCGCTAAGAGCCACTTTGCTTTTCAGGCTGGGGCTTGGTATTGGCATTTTGTTGATGTGGTTTGGCTGTGTCTATTTGTATTTGTTTATGTGTTGTAACAACGGGTGAAGAGTGTAGTTTTATAAGATCAAATTGAGCTGCAAGGCAAATTATAAGTAGCACAGCTATTGAGGCATAAACTCTTTTTTGCAATAGCTTCGCCATTGACTCTTGTTGCTCTGACTTGAGCATGACCAGCATAGCTTTAAATAAATTAAAAAAAACGAGCAGTAGTAATACAACAATAATAATTTTAATCATAAGGGGTGTCCGATGGATTTAGGTGCACTTTTTAAAGGTAGATCAAAAACCCCCATATTGGCAGCGTTAATCGTTGTTCTCTTATGCGGTTCACTTTCTTATTGGCAATTGCAAAGAGCACAGCAAAAACATGTGCTGCAGCAAAAAATTGAGAGAAAAAAGGCGCAAGACGTAATTAACGGACAGCAAGCAACGCCCCTGCCGCTCACTCAAAGTATTAATGCTGAGGTTTCGATAACAGGGAGCTTTGTAGACGGTGCTGTTTGGTATTTAGATAACCAAGTTGTAAAAGGCCGGATTGGTTTTGATGTGATTGGTATTTTTAAAATTTCCAAAACTGATGAGCACTTGGCTGTTAACTTAGGCTTTGTGCCGCAACAGGCTAGTCGCGTACCTACCGCTTTTTCTCTTCCAACCGGTACAGTTTCTCTACCTGTTTATATCAAATCTAGTGAAAACAAGCGGTTCACACTAGCCAAGTCTGCAGCAGATGAGGCGACAACACAACCTGTGATCCAGTACATTGATGTCAATTACTTATCTAAGGAGTCAGATAAACCTCTTTTACCTTTAATCGCCTATATGACTAAAAATAGGTTGACTGGAACTGAGCCTCACTATCAGCCTGTAGTAATGTCACCGCAAAAACATGAAGCTTACGCTTTGCAGTGGTTACTCATTGCCTTGGCCGCGTTGGTTATTGGCTGGAAGCTTTCAAAAAAGGAGATTAAAAATGTCTAAAAGTGCAGCGTGGTTTATAGGGCTATTCGTACTCCCAGTGTTGTTGGCATTTATTGCTTTAAAAATCGGCTGGATACCTGATGGTACCACTAATCATGGTGAATTTTTAAGTCAGGAGGTTCGTCAATCAGAGCTAGCGCTAGAGACCGAATGGAGTATTGTTTATCAGCGACCAAAGCAGTGCAATAAGCAATGCTCTTTACTACTCGACAGCTTACCTAATTTGTATTTAGCACTTGGGAAAAACCAGCAAAAAGTATCGCTTGTGGTATTACAAGATCAAAATGAAAAAAGTATTGAGTTCGCAACTTCTTTACCGATACACCTCAACCAGCTAGAAGATAATTATCTATATTTGGTTGATAATAAGGGGTTATTTGTACTTAAGTATGCACCGGTAGATAGTTTAGAAGCAATGCGAAATGTACAAAAAGGGCTTTTGAGTGATCTAAAGAAACTATTGAACTACTCTCGCTCTAGTTAGGAGGTAAATATGTCCAAGGTAAGAATAAAAGTCGCAGTATTTACCTGTTTTGTTGCAATAACAGTGGTGACACTTGGTGCTTTTACGCGTTTAAGTGATGCAGGACTTGGGTGTCCAGATTGGCCTGGGTGTTATGGCTTTCTAACGGTACCAAATGAGAGTCATGAATTATCGGCAGCCAAAGACAACTTTCCACATTTAGATGTGGAAGAAGAAAAAGCTTGGATTGAAATGATCCATCGCTATTTTGCCAGCTTTCTTGGGTTACTTATATTAGTACTTGCATGTGTGAAACTGTTTAGTAAGCGAGAAACGGAGGGTCCTAGTCGTCATTATTACTTGCTGTTATTACTCGTGTTATTTCAAGGGGCACTCGGCATGTGGACCGTGACTATGAATTTACAGCCAGTCATCGTGATGGGTCATTTGCTAGGGGGGTTTAGTATTCTTGCATTGCTGGTGTTATTGGTTCTAAGGCTGAAATACAACACTATTACTGCTAGCGTAACTAAGCTTACCTATCGCTTATGTTATGTGGCTCTTGGTGTGTTGATTATACAAATTGCGTTGGGTGGGTGGCTTGCCGCCAATTATGCTGCACCGCATTGTACTGGGTTGCCGCTCTGTGACAATCTGCAACTTTTTTCGTGGCAGAGTTTACTGACGCTTCCAGAAGCCTCAGCGACTTACGAGTTTGGAGTGCTACCGTTCGAATCTAGAGTATCTATTCACTTCATCCATAGGGTGTGGGCAGTCATTACTGTTTTAATGCTACTTGCAGCGTGCTGGCCGTTGCTCAAAGTTAGTCAGAATCAAATACTCAGACGCTCAGCGCTTGTCGTCTTAGCTTTAGTCTCTATACAAGTTTTGGTGGGGGCTGCAATAGTACATTTCCAGTTTCCTCTACTGTTGACACTATTCCATAATTTCATGGCGGCTATGGTGTTATTAGCAATGGTTAGATTGTGCTTTTTTATCAGTCTGGCGCAAAAAGTTGGGGGAAAGTATGTATCACTTAACTAATTTTCCAGAGCTCCAAAAAGCAACTACGCTATTCAAAGCTTATTTTGGCATGTGTAAGTTCAAAGTAGTATGTATGTTGGTGATCACTGCGTGGGTCGGGATGATGTTAGCACCACAAAGTGATAAAACATTATTGGCACAATTCATGAGCTTATTTGGTATTGGTTTACTCTCAAGTAGTGCAGCAGCTGTAAATCATATAGTAGATAGAGAAATAGATAAAAAGATGGCGCGAACACGAAACCGGCCGTTAGCGACAGACTCTGTTTCTGTATCATCAGCTCTAATTTTTGCGATAAGCTTGGCAGTTTCCGGTTATGCTCTTTTAACAATTTTCGCCAATCAACTGTGCGCGCTTCTCACCTTAGCTGCATTATTCGGTTATGCCGTGGTTTATACGTTATTATTAAAGCGCGCAACACCTCAAAACATAGTAATAGGAGGGCTAGCGGGAGCAATGCCCCCATTGTTAGGTTGGGTCAGTGAGACTGGCCAACTCGGTGCTGAGCCTTGGTTATTGGTAATGATCATTTTTGCGTGGACACCACCGCACTTTTGGGCATTGGCGATTGCCCGTAAAAGAGACTACGAAAAAGCCGGAGTTCCTATGTTACCAGTAACGCATGGAAATGAATTTACAAAACTCTGCGTGCTATTCTATACCATCATTTTGACTTTGGTTTGTTTGCTACCTTACTTAGTGGGAATGTCAGGCTGGATCTATTTGCTGGCCTCTGGTATAGCAAATGTTGCTTTCATCTACAAAGCCACCAAACTTATGAAAACAAATAGTATAGAGTATGCGATGAGCGTATTTTATTTCTCTATCTGGCATCTTTTGATAGTGTTCGTTGCACTTTTTGTGGATAAAGCATTTATATGAAAAAGTTACTCTTAATCGTCTCTATTTTTATACTGTTTGGTTGTGGACCTGCACCAGATGTATCAGAAAAAGTGGTTTGGTACTCTAAGCCCAAGGACGTTAAAGCGTTTGAGTTAAGGGACCAATACGGTGAGGCTGTCTCAAATCAAGACTTTACCGATAAATGGAATTTGCTATTTTTGGGTTACACCAGTTGCCCAGATGTTTGTCCTATGACGCTGTTGAAGTTAACTCACGTATATCAATCCGTAAAGAATAAAGATGACTTACAGGTATGGTTTGTATCGGTTGATCCCAACAGAGATACTGAAGAGAAGCGTTTAGCTTACATAAGGCATTTCGAGCCCTCATTTAAAGCGGTATCTGCCGATCACTCTGTTTTGTTTCCTTTTGTAAGAGATCTCGGTTTGATCTATGCAATAAATCAGGAACAGACAGAAGAGTACTATGTTGATCATAGCGCATCTGTAGCATTAATTAACCCAAAAGGTCAGCTTGAGGCTATTTTCAAACCTACACATACAGCTGGAGCTATCCCTACTATCGATGACAAACTGCTTCTCGCTGACCTAGAGAAGATCATCAATTAGTCTTATATCGACACTGGTCGACCCCAGTGTCGCTGTATCATCTTACCTCTAACGCTTTAATTATTTGCGGATTTTTAATCAATCTTTGTGGCATTTTTACCATCACGGTCTAAGCTAATTTTATTACTCATTTTTACAAGGATAGTCTTCAGCTCATGTTGAAACTTCCACCTGAAATGGCGATTAATCATGTGGAAAGCCTGTACCATCAGATTTTCCAAGACTCTATGGAAACATCAGACATCACGATTGATATTAGCGAAGTGCAAAGAGCCGACACTGCATCTATACAATTGCTCTGTGCCGTACAGAAACACTTGCATTCGTTAGAACATAAAATTGTATGGCATGGTGAAAGTGATGCTTTAGCGCAGGCGGTAAATGAGTTGGGATTAACCCATTATTTATTCCATAGTATTGAAAATTAAGAGGTGAATATGAAAAAGATTTTAGCTGTGGATGATTCGGCATCAATGCGCCAAATGGTTGGTTTTACGCTGAAAAAAGCAGGTTTTGATGTCACGGAAGCAAAAGATGGCAGTGAAGCGCTATCTATTGCCAAGCAACAAGGGTTCGATGCAGTGATCTCTGATGTAAACATGCCGGTAATGGATGGGATCACACTGATTAAAGAGCTGCGCAGTCTGCCCAACTATAAGTTCACCCCTTTACTAATGCTGACAACTGAGTCAGGGCTAGATAAAAAAACAGAAGGTAAAGCAGCGGGAGCAACAGGTTGGATAGTAAAGCCATTCAACCCTGAACAACTACTAGCGGTATTGAAAAAAGTCATAAGATAGATACTAGAGAGGCATCGATATGAGTATTGATTTAAGCCAATTTTTTGATGTCTTTTTTGAAGAGAGCTTTGAAGGTCTAGATGTAATGGAAGCTGAGCTGCTGAATTTGCAGCCAGGCCATGAAGACTCAGAAACGATCAATACTATATTTCGCGCAGCACACAGCATAAAAGGTGGTAGTGGAACATTTGGTTTTACTTCCGTCGCGAACTTCACGCATGTGTTAGAAACTTTACTCGATCAGATCAGAGATGGGCGTCGACAGTTGACCGCTGAACATGTCAATTTACTGCTCCAATCCGTTGATTGTTTAAGGGCCTTACTAACCGCATTACAAGCCGAGGGAGAGCCAGACCTTTCCAATGCGAATGAGTTGAAAGTTAAATTTGAAGAGATTCTAGGTGGTAATGAGAGTGTTAGTTCAGATACTGCCGATAGCACACCTCAAGGGCAAGAATCTCAAACCTATCAAATAGATTTCAAACCGCTCCCCCATTTATTTAAAACCGGTAACGAACCACTTTATATGTTGAGTGAGCTGTCAGAGTTGGGGGATTTAGAAACTCATGCGTTTTGTGATTCAATACCTGAAATTGATGACTTTAATCCAGAGGATTGCTACCTCAGTTGGAGGTTATACTTAACAACCAGTCATCCAGAGTCGGCGATTAAAGAAGTATTTGAGTGGGTTGAGGATGATGCTGAAATTTCTATTACCTTATGCGGTGGTTTATTTGAAGATGATGCGAGTGTCTCCACAACGTCAGAGCTAGACAGTGAGAGGAAAGAAGCGTCGAGCAAAGACACTCAAACTATTGATGTACCAAAAACACCCTCATTGACAGCGATAAAGGCTAAGCCTGAGGCTAGCAAGAAATCAGCAGAATCGACTTCGATCCGTGTTGGGATTGATAAAGTTGATTCGCTTATCAATATGGTAGGGGAGTTGGTTATTACCCAGGCTATGTTGACTCAATTAGGTGAGCAAGAGCCGACAGAAAATACGCTTGCTGCGATGCAAGAAGGTCTTGCTCAATTAGCTCACAATACGCGAGATTTACAAGAAAATGTAATGCGTATCAGGATGTTACCTATTAGTTTTGTCTTCAGTCGATTTCCTCGTTTAGTAAGGGATACGTCGCAAAAGTTGAATAAACAGGTTGAGCTTAAACTGCTAGGAGAGCAGACAGAACTAGATAAAACCGTGATGGAGAAAATTTCCGATCCTATGGTGCATTTAGTCAGAAACTCATTGGACCATGGCTTAGAAACACCGGAAGACAGAATAAAAGCTGGGAAAGATCCTGTTGGTACGGTGACACTGAATGCTTTCCATCAAGGCGGAAATATTGTGATTGAAATCATGGATGATGGTAGGGGTTTAAATACTGAAAAAATAAAAAGTAAAGCAATTGCCAATGGCCTAATTCAAGCAACTGACGAGCTGACTATTGAAGAGGTTAATGAACTTATTTTTAGGCCTGGGTTTTCAACAGCCGATGAAGTGAGTGATATCTCTGGTCGCGGCGTGGGAATGGATGTTGTTCGAAGAAATATTCAAGCATTGAATGGCAGCGTTGAAGTAACTTCAGCAAAAGGGATTGGCTCAACATTTACAATTAGGTTGCCATTAACGCTAGCCATTCTTGATGGTCAATTGGTTAAAGTTGCAAAGCATACCTACATTATTCCACTTATTTCCATTGTTGAGTCTTTACAAATAGATATTAAAAAAGTGAGCAAAGTAGGTAATGGCTTAGAGGTGCTTAGGTTACGAGATGAATACATACCAATACTAAGGCTATATCAACTATTCAACCATGGTGGTGCAATAGAAGAGTTGGATAAAACACTGTTAGTGGTTGTTGAGAGTGACAATCATAAAGTGGGGTTATTGGTGGATGATTTACTGGCGCAACAACAGGTCGTTATTAAAAGTCTCGAAGCAAATTATCAAAAAGTGAATGGGATCTCAGGGGCGACAATTTTAGGTGATGGCCGAGTCTCTTTAATTGTTGATATTAGCGGCCTTATCAAACTAAGTGGCTTAAAGCGTCCAGGCACTCAAGAGTTACTAGTAGAACAAGAGTTAGATGAGGTGGTGTCATGATCACTGAAAAAACCTCGATTAATGAACAAGTCATGTTTGCAGACCGAGACGACGATACACAATTTCTCACCTTTATGATGGCGGGCGAGGAGTACGGCATGGATATTCTGGCCGTACAGGAAATCAGGGGGTGGGAAGAAGTCACTGCAATTCCAAATGCGCCTGAATATGTGAATGGTGCAATTAATTTACGTGGCACGATAGTGCCAATCATTGATTTAAGGGTTCGATTCGGTTTACCGCAAATTGAATACGGAGCGCTAACCGTGGTTATCGTTGTCTCTGTTGTAATAAAAGAGGCAACAAAAATTATGGGGTTAGTTGTTGATGCAGTGTCTGATGTATACAGCATCAATCAAGAAACTGCGAAGGATGTTCCAGATTTTCAAGACTCGGAAAATAGTCAATTTGTACAAGGACTGGTTAATGTTGGTGAGAAAATGGTCGTACTTTTGAATTTGAAGAAAATATTAGATCTAGAAGTAAAGCAAAGCGAGCAATTGGTTGTCGGGGGATAACATGAGCGATCAAGCATTAGCAAGTCAACTCAATAATAGGGTGCTAATAGCGGGTGCCATAATATTTGTGGGCTTGGCAATTAGTGTTCAAATGTTGAATATTAATATGTCTACACAAGCCTATGTGGCGATGGTTATAGCGGGTGTCAGTGTAGTGCTGGCAATTTTACTACTCAAGCAAAGCGCAAACATTCTGCTTTCTAAGTTGCAAGATGTTGAGGAAATTGTTCCCGCGATAGAAAGTAAAGATGCTAGCTTACTCAAAGCAAGTAATGCATCACGTCAATCATCTTTATACAAAGCGGTTGCTAATTTATTAAATGGTGACGCAGCAGATGGTCAAGATCATAGCCATAGTTTGTTGCTAGCTTTAAAGGTCTGTCAGGCCAATGTTATGCTTGCAGATGCTTCTCTCAACATAGTGTATTTGAACGATTCATTGACAAGTATGCTACGTAAAAATCAGGCTAAGTTACAGCAAGAATTACCAGGCTTTAATGTTGATAGCTTGATTGGTGCGAACATTGATACATTTCATAAAAACCCTAGCCATCAGAGAGGTATCCTAGCTAATTTGACCCGCCCATATGTCACACAAATCAAAGTGGCAGGTTTAACCTTTGACCTCATTGCCACGCCTGTTTTCGACGATGAAGGGTTAAGGATCGCGACTTTAGTTGAGTGGAAAGATCTTACAAGAGAATTAGCGCTAGAGAAAAAGCAGGCGGATTTAGCGAGCCACAATGCTCGTATATCAAGCGCACTGGACGTTTGCCAAGCAAACGTAATGCTAGCGGACGAAGAGTTGAATATTATTTATGTTAATGATTCGGTTGTGCGAATGTTGAGAGACAATCAAATGCAGCTTAGAAAATCATTACCGAACTTTGATGTGGATACGCTTGTCGGGCAATGTATTGATGTATTTCATGCGAACCCTAGCCATCAAAGAAATCTGCTTGAGAAATTGAGCGATGTATACAGCACAGATATCAAAGTTGCTGGCTTCACCTTTGGTTTGATTGCTACTCCGGTATTTGATGATGATAAAAAGCGGATTGGTACCGTCGTTGAGTGGGACGACAAAACAGAGCGTTTAGTTCGTGAAGAGGAAGAGAAAACAGCCGCAGCTGAAAACTTGCGCGTCCGAAGAGCATTAGACAACGTTTCAACGAACACGATGATAGCAAATGAGCAGTTTGAGATCGTTTACTTGAATCGTGCAGTGAAAGATATGATGAGAAATGCTGAGAGCGATGTAAGACGTGACCTGCCTAATTTTGATAGTAACCAACTTATGGGAGCGAATATTGATGTATTCCACCGCAACCCAAGTCACCAACGCAGTATGCTCTCTCGACTTGAAGCCGAGTATAAAACTGAAATTACCGTTGGTGGAAGAACTTTTGGCTTAGTCGCTAACCCGATATTTGATGATAATGACGAACGCGTGGGCACCGTTGTCGAATGGGAAGATAGAACCAAAGAGGTTACGATTGAGAAAGAAGTGAATGGCCTTGTCCAGTCTGCAAATGGTGGTAATTTGAGCGTTCGCTTGTCAGAAGATGGCAAAGATGGATTCTACCTGAGGTTAACACAGGGTTTGAATAGCCTAGTCTCCACGGTTGATGAAACGGTTACAGACATGGGAGAGATGTTAGACGCATTGGCGACTGGTAACCTGACCAGACGTATTGAAGGTGAATATCGTGGGGCATACGAAAAACTTAAAAAAGATGCAAATACTACCGCTGAGAAGTTAACCGAGGTACTGGGTCGAGTTCGTACTTCTGCAAATTTGGTTGCCAGTGGTGCTGATGAAATATCCCAAGGTAACGCGGATTTGAGTCAACGTACAGAAGAGCAGGCATCCTCACTAGAGGAAACCGCCTCTAGCATGGAAGAAATGACGAGCACCGTTAAGCAAAATGCAGATAACGCGAAAGTAGCGAACGAATTAGCTGAAGAAACTTGTGACAAGGCGACCAAAGGTGGTGAAGTCGTTACGCGCGCTGTTGAGAGTATGTCTGAAATTAATGATTCAAGTAAGAAAATTGCGGACATTATAGGTGTTATTGATGAAATCGCTTTTCAGACAAACCTATTGGCATTGAACGCAGCCGTTGAAGCAGCTCGGGCTGGAGAGCAAGGTCGAGGCTTTGCTGTGGTCGCTGGTGAAGTACGTAATCTTGCTCAGCGTTCTGCAGCCGCGGCGAAAGAGATTAAAGATCTGATCAGAGACAGTGTAAGTAAAGTCGAAGATGGTACGGTACTGGTTAATGAGTCTGGCGAAACACTAAAAGAAATAGTTGAGTCTGTTAAGAGGGTGACCAACATGATTTCCGACATTGCTGAAGCGTCGATTGAGCAGAGCTCTGGTATTGAGCAGGTCAATAAAGCAGTGTCACAAATGGACGAAATGACGCAGCAAAATGCTGCTTTAGTTGAAGAAGCGTCAGCCGCAGGAGAATCGATGGCTGAGCAAGCAAATGATATGAGAAGACTATTAAACTTCTTCACACTTGATGAAACCACTCATCGTAGTTTAGAAATAACTGAGTCGCCGAAGAGCTTTAAGACGCCAGAAAAGCAATTACCAAAACGGACAATGAACTCTAATAAACCCCCGCAGCAAAACACGAGAAGTAATCAGTTTGCAGATGACTCGGAAGAGTGGGAAGAGTTTTAGGGCTAGGCAATAGATCAATTCCGTATTGGGGTTGGCTGAAGGAATACGACGATGCGAGAGTTTCTGTTGACCGATAAGGATTTTTCCGAAATTTCTGCTCGGGTTTATGACACATGCGGCATAGTGCTCGGACCGCATAAAAGGGAAATGGTTTACTCAAGGTTGGCAAGGCGTATAAGAGCAAATGGGCTAAAATCGTTTGAGGCATATCTATCTTTTTTGGAAGAAAACCAAGATGTTGAATTTAGTCACTTTATTAATGCAATAACAACTAACTTAACTTCTTTTTTTCGAGAAAATCATCATTTCGAGTTTTTAACTAAAAGAATAGTTCCCGAAATTATTGCCAGGCACAAGCAGGATAGAAGAGTCCGGATCTGGTCTGCCGGATGCTCTACTGGTGAAGAACCTTATAGTATCGCGATGACTATTGCGAATGCTTTTCCGAGTGGTTGGGATGTAAAAGTGCTGGCAACAGATTTAGATTCCAACGTCTTGGGCAAAGCGAGTCTCGGAGAATATACGGCTAACAACGTTACGGGTTTAGATGAAGATAAGCTCAAAAAATGGTTTCTCAGAAGTGCAGACGGAACAGTGTATAAAGTGAAGCCTAAATTGCAATCATTCATTCATTTTAAACGACTTAATCTTCTAGAACCGTGGCCAATGAAAGGACCTTTTGACGTTATTTTCTGCCGTAATGTTTTGATTTATTTTGATAAAGAAACCAAAGATAAATTGTTTGAGCAGTATCATGACATGTTAGTTCCCAATGGTTATTTACTTATCGGGCACTCCGAAACGATGGGAAAAGAGCACTTAGAGTTTAAAAACCTAGGTAAAACCATTTATCAAAAAGGTCAGTTGAATGAGAGAGTTTAGACCTGTCCTCAGAGGCTTCGAGCATGTAAAACGTTTTTGGGATTCTGGGCGCGCTAAAGTCGTTGCAAAAGTACTTCCTGGGGAGTTCTATGTATCCAAGCAGGATGAATTGATTTCGACTGTATTAGGTTCCTGCATTGCCGCTTGCGTATATGACGAGAAATTGGGGATAGGTGGTATGAATCACTTTATGTTACCTGGAGCAAAGGCGCTAAGAGAAGTGCATGCTGATGACCTAAATTGCCGTTATGGTAACTGGGCGATGGAGTATCTGATAAATGAAGTACTCAAAAATGGGGCGTCTAAAAGCAATTTAAAAATTAAACTTTTTGGCGGTGGAAAAATCATCAGCGCCATGACTGATATTGGTGAAGGGAACATCAGGTTTGCGCAAGCCTATGTGGAAGAGGAAAGTTTAAATTTAATTTCACAGGATGTAGGTGGCCCCTGGCCAAGAAAAGTTATCTTTCATCCTCAAAGTGGCAAAGCGCAAGTGAAAAAGTTACGAACCATGCACAATAACACAATTGAACAACGTGAAGTGCGTTACTTACATGATATTGAGGCTCAAGACAATAAAACGGATATTGAGCTATTTTAGGTGTGAAATATGATCAAAGTTCTGATTGTTGACGACTCACCGTTAATTCGTGGGTTGTTAAAGGAAATACTAGGTCAGGCGGATGGTATTAAAGTTGTTGGCACCGCGGAAGACCCTTATGAAGCTCGAGAGCTCATTAAGTCTACTTCGCCTGACGTATTAACTTTGGATATAGAAATGCCAAAAATGAATGGTATTAATTTTCTCAAAAATTTAATGCGTTTAAGACCGATGCCTGTTGTGATGATCTCCACGTTGACCCAAGAGGGATCACCCGCCACGATAGAAGCACTAGAATTAGGTGCCGTTGATTTTATTTCTAAGCCCACCAGCAATGTTGCTGATACCTTAATGTCTTATTCCGATTTACTGGTTAAGAAGATTAGAGTAGCGGCTGGTGCAAGAGTGAGGGCTTTTAAAGCACCAAAACAGGAAAGCGAATTAGAAATTGGCCGTAATTATACATTTTCGCGTAATACTATTTTAGCCATAGGGGCCTCAACTGGAGGAACTGAAGCTATCAGAGAGGTGCTTATGCGATTACCAACACACGCGCCGCCTGTTGTTATCACCCAACATATCCCACCAGTTTTCAGCACCTCATTCGCACAAAGAATGGATCGCACCTGTGCGGTATCAGTCAAAGAAGCGGCTGATGGTGATATTTTATTACCTGGTCATGTATTCATAGCTCCGGGAGACAAACACCTGAAGGTGGCACATACTGCAACCGGATATGTATGTCGATTAGATGATAATGAGCCTGTTAATCGTCACAAACCTTCAGTTGAAGTGTTATTTAATTCCCTTGTGCCAATGGGCAAGCATGTGTGTGCTGCTATGCTCACGGGAATGGGCAGTGATGGAGCAAAAGCGATGCTAGCTTTGAAAGCCGCTGGTGCCAATACTTTTGCACAAGATGAACTTAGCTGTGTGGTATGGGGAATGCCTAGAGCTGCGTACGAGCTTGGTGCAGTGCAAAGTCTAGTACCTTTGAGTAAAGTGACTGAAACCATGCTGAGCGCAGTTAAAAAGTAAGGGTAGGAGCGAACTTGCTCCTACCCAAAGCTGTTATTTTTCAATAACCCAAGGTTGTGAAAACCAATAGTAACGGCCAGTGTATTTGATCGAAGGCGCAGTACAGTTATATCGTGACCGTCCTGTAGGCAGTGCTTTCGGGGTTTGGATACGCACGCTGGTTTCTGATAGCCACGTCAGCTCAGCTTGCCCAACACCTGAAACGTAGCATGCAAATTGACTCTGATGAAAATCTTTATCGTTAAAATGCAACGTGATTGCTGGTGTTTTATTGTTCGTGACGCTATCAAGGTAATCTAATTTTTGCAGAGAGAACGCTTTGGTCTCGAGCTTAGTTTTTAATGTTTCTAAGTTGCTGTAATTTCCCGATGCGGGAAAGCGAGCGATACGTGTGAAATCTGAAGAAATACCAACCGCACCAGAGTGTTGTCCAATACCAATAAAGCCAAGCTCAGCTACTAGCTTTTGTAATTCATGGTTAAACTCGCCGTAGGGGTATGCGAGGTATGGATAATCGTGGCCAATTTCTTCTTTAATACGCTGCTGTGACCATGTGATATCGTGCTCAACGCGTGCACGCCATTGCGCTGCTGTTTCATTTTTTAGTTTGAGGTGGAGGTAATCGTGCTTAGCACTATGATTTGCGATAATAGCCCCACGTTTTGCTAATGTTCTCAACTCATCCCATGTCATCACATAGCTTTTCTTTTCGTCAATAAGTTGAGGGTTAACGAAAATGGTATAGGGAAAGCCAAAAGATTCCAGGATCGGGGCCGCCGCAGTGATATTGTTTTCATAGCCATCATCAAAGGTGATAGCTAACGTTTTTTCTGGTAAAGGCTTGCCCGACTTCAGGCTATCTAGCAACTGTGGTAAAGGTATCACCGAAAAACCATGTTCTTTAATATGGTTAAGATGAGACTTAAAGGTTTCTTCACTCACGCTCGTAACCGCTGGGAGTTTCTCACTCACGTGATGATACTGTAAGATAACCGCACTCCAACTATTTGCCGAGAATAGGGCCAAACCAAAAATAATATGTTGTATCAATTTCTTAAATGCCATAAAGCGCAACATCTGAGCCTCTTACTACTTGCAGGTCCGATGATACTATCAAATATTACGGTGCCACTGTTAGGATTAGTCGATACTGCAGTGATTGGTCATATGGGAGAGGCGCATTTTTTGGCTGGGATTGCGCTTGGCTCTAGCGCTATTTCGGTATTATTTTGGCTTGCAAGTTTTCTGCGAATGAGTACAACAGGAGTGATCGCTCAATCAAGCGGCCAGCAAGACCATGACAAGCTAATACGTTCACTATATACCAGTATGCTTATCGCGCTACTCTTTGCCGTGAGTTTGATTGTGTTATCTCCTCTGTTGATCCAAGTTATTGCTCAGCTTTCAAATGCTTCTACTGAAGTATTTGAGCAGGCAAAATTATATTTTCAAATCCGTGTATTTAGTGCGCCTGCAGCAATGTTGAATCTTGTGCTGCTGGGCTTTATGCTTGGGATGCATTATGGGCGAGGGCCATTTTACCTGGTGCTGTTCACAAATATAGTGAATATAGCCTTGGACATTTTATTTGTTGTCGGATTTGAGTGGGGAGTAGCAGGTGCGGCTTGGGCTTCACTCATTGCAGACTACTCGGCATTAGGCTTATCCTTGTTTTTGAGTGCATTGGTCGCAAAGCGCCACGGTATTGCGTTGAAATTAATTCTACCAAAGCGTGCGCAGTGGCTCAGTTTACTCACCTTGAATCGTGATATTTTTATTCGTTCCTTGATCTTACAACTCTGCTTTAGTTTCATGACTTTCTATGGTGCAAGGCTTGGTGAGGTTACGTTAGCGGCCAACGCTGTTTTACTGAATTTTTTGATGTTAGTTAGCTTTGCGATGGATGGTATCGCTTATGCTGCGGAGGCTAAAGTCGGCAGAGCAAAAGGACAAGGCTCATTGGGGCAATTGCAATTATGGGTAAAAGTAAGCCTGTTTTGGGGGGCTGCATTTGCGCTTTTATATAGTGCTATTTTTTATCTAGCTGGTGGCTGGATCATTAGCTTATTAACCGATATCACCGAGGTAATTACGTTAGCAGGTACTTACTTGCCTTGGTTAGTGCTATTACCTATGATTGCCATGAGTTGCTTCTTGTTTGACGGCATCTTTGTTGGGCTTACTCGTGCTAAAGAAATGCGAAATAGCATGCTAGTGTCTGCGGTCTTCGGTTTCTTCTTGCCTTTTTTGATTGCATTGCCACTTGGTAATCATGCGCTCTGGCTTGCGATGAGTTGTTTTATGGGGTTGCGTGGATTGACCTTGGCATATAAATATCATCAGCTCACTCGAGAAGCTGCTTTACTCGAATAATGGGGCTGCGTTAAGCAAACGGGTCGTTATCTTTTAGGGATTGGCGGCGTTGTTCTCTAGCTTCTATCACTTGAGAAAAGCGATTAGCAAAAATGCCAATATAGCCGTAAAAGGCACAGCACAAACCAGGAAGCAAAAGTACTAAACCTGCGATTTGAAAGCGATGATCTTGATAATAACCCAGTGCGATAAAAGCACCTGAGAGTAGCACAATAACAAGGCCAAGAAGGAAGAACTTGAGACTTCGCTTAGGGTGAGACCCTAAGCGATAAATGAGGGTTTTGCTCATTAATAATAAGAGTGTTCGCCGCGCGCGTGCTCTGTGATGTCGCGTACGCCGTTGATTTCTTCAAACTTAGCGATCATCTCTTTTTCGATGCCTTCTTTCAATGTGACATCAATCATTGAGCAGCCGTTACAACCACCGCCGAATTGAAGAACTGCAATACCATCTGCGGTAATTTCTACTAGGCTAACTTGACCACCGTGATTGGCCAATTGTGGATTTACTTCTGTCACAAGCATGTGCTCTACGCGCTCAGCAAGGCTCGCATCGTCACGTAATCGTTTAGCTTTGGCATTTGGTGCCTTAAGCGTCAACTGGCTCCCCATTTTATCGGTAACGAAGTCGATGTCGGCTTCTTCTAAAAATGGTGCGCTTTCTGCATCAACGATGGCTTCAAAACCATTAAACGGTAAGCGGATATCGCTCTGTTCAACGGCATCGGCTGGGCAATATGACACGCCACACTCAGCTTGAGAGGTGCCTGGATTAACCACGAAAACTCTAATATTAGTGCCTTCAGCCTGATCGGCTAATAGCTTCGCGAAATGGCTTTGGGCAGAATCTGAAATATGGATCATAATTCGCTCTATACTTGACTAAATTACTCGGTTAATACGTATCATACTCTCCTCGTCGTGTTGTCGCTAGTGTTCGGCGTAAAAATTTGGCAATCGGCGGCACGCTTGTTAGCTTGAAAAGTAATCGGAATTAAAGGACATTATCATGCGGTTAATAAGCTGTATTATCGTGCTGTTGAGCTTTAGCTTGCAGGCCAAGCCCATTGCCTATTATTTTGGCGATGAAGTAAAATTTGATCCCACAATAACTACGCCAAAACAAGCATTTGGATATGAAGTTGGGCAGTGGCATTTGCGCCACGATCAAATCGTTAATTACCTACATACCCTTGCAAGTGAAAGCCCAAGGTTGAGTGTCGAAACAATCGGGTTTAGCCATGAGCGACGTCCTTTGTTACTTCTAAAAGCGAGCTCGCCACAAAACCAACAAAACTTGGCGCGTATTCAGCAAGCTCATATTACTTCATTGAGCAGTAGCCAAAACCGTTCAGACCAGCCTGTTGTGATGTGGATGGGCTATAGCGTGCACGGTAATGAGTCTTCAGGAAGCAATGCCGCGGTACTCATGGCATATTATTTAGCCGCGGCGCAGGGCGAGTCTGTTACGCAGCTCCTTGATAACGCGGTGATATTGTTAGACCCAGCCTTGAACCCTGATGGCTTATCACGTTTTGCTACATGGGCAAACGCCAATAAGAGCATGTCTCTATCAACCGATCCTGCACATCGTGAGCATAATGAGTCCTGGCCCTCTAGTCGCACTAACCATTATTGGTTTGACCTCAATCGTGATTGGTTACTACTACAACATCCTGAGTCAAAAGCACGGATCAAAGCATTCCACCGTTGGAAACCTAACGTACTGACCGATTTTCATGAAATGGGCCCAAATAGTACGTATTTTTTCCAACCAGGGATCCCATCAAGGACTCATCCAATTACCCCATTACAAAACGTAACGCTAACCAATGAGATTGGTAAGTTTCATGCTAAAGCCCTTGATGCACAAGGGAAGTTATATTTTACCCAAGAGAGCTTTGATGACTTTTATTATGGTAAAGGCTCCACGTACCCCGACGTAAATGGTGCGGTTGGCATTTTATTCGAACAAGCGAGTAGTAGAGGGCATGCACAAGAAACTCAGTATGGCGTGTTGAGTTTTCCTGAAACGATTAAAAATCAGGTCACGACGAGTCTCTCGACATTCCAAGCCAGCATTACGCATCGACGCGCTTTACTTGACTATCAGCAGCGGTTTTATCAACAAGCGAACGAGCTTGCTAGTAAAGATGAAATCAACGGCTACGTTGTTGCTCGCGGCAAAGATAACTACCGTTTTCAAGCGTTTGTGGATTTATTGAAACAGCATCAGATAGAGGTGAAATATCTCTCAAAAGCCAAAGAGGTTGATAACACCGAATATCAGCAAGGGGATTTATACATTCCACTAGCCCAGCCGCAATATCGCTTGATAAAAGCACTATTTAGCACACAGACGCATTTTAGGGACAACACGTTCTACGATGTTTCAGGTTGGACGATGCCGTATGCTTATGATTTAGGTTTTTCCGCAGTAAAAAGTGGCTGGGGTTTAAAGTTTCAAGGTGAATCGAGCTCTGACTCAAATCTATTGGCCCCCGTTGCAGGAAGTTATGCCTACACCATTGAATGGCACCATTACCTGGCGCCACAATTAGCAAATCGCCTCTTACAGGCTGGAGTGAAAGTAGCGGCTGCAATGTCACCATTTTCAGCATCAACTACCTCAGGCTCTCATGACTTTCAGGCCGGGACATTGGTGATAGCAAGTGGTATTCAGCAGCAAGCGGACTGGTTTACTCAGCTTGAAACAATCGCCAGAGAACTTTCACTTCCAGTATATAGTGTGACTACAGGCATGACACAAAGTGGTGTCGATTTTGGTTCAAGGCAAATGCTACAGCTGCAAAAGCCAGAAGTCCTCATCATAGGTGGTGCGGGTGTAAGTCAATATGAAGCGGGTGAGCTTTGGTATCATTTGGATAGGCATTTAAAACTTGCTCCGTCGATTGTGGAAAAGCTGCATATCGAGAAACTCGATCTTACGCGCTATACCCACATTTTATTGGCTGATGGTAAATATGGAGATTTAAGTGACAAGAGCAAAGCTAAGCTCTTGAGTTGGGTTGCTAAAGGCGGTGTGATTTGGGGACAAAAGCGAGGTGCGCAGTGGCTAATCGAACAGCAGCTACTAGACGCTGAAATGGTTTCAAGCAAAGAAATGCGAGCCCAGTTTGACAGCAAAAATCTTACCTTTGCAGATCAAGATAGCCTTTCAGCAAAACAGCGGATTGCCGGCGCGATTTTTGATGCGCGTTTGGATTTAAGCCACCCCTTGTCTTTTGGCTTCGAGAACCGGGAATTACCTGTCTTTAAAAATAGCACTTGGGTGATGCATCGTAATAATAAGCCATTTATCGAGTCGTTGACGTATACTAAAAAGCCTTTATTGGCAGGGTATGCTGATAATACTAACGTTGAGCAGATCGCAGGTTCCTCAGTCTTGATTGCGTCAAAGTCTGGACGTGGAGTGGCTGTGGGAATGACTGATAACCCGGTATTTCGTGGCTTTTGGTTCGGTTCTAGCCGACTGCTAAATAACGCGTTGTTCTTTGCACACGGCATATAAGGTCCAGAACCGTTTATCTGTGCAGTGAGATTTTTAGCGATTTGATTGATATCTATTGTCGTGATATCAAGCAAATAATACGCTTTTAAGCGTCGAATGGTGTGAGGCTGATAGCCATCGCCCACACCATTTTCGCCCCGTTTTGTTTACACACTTTTGCCGCTGCATTCATGGTCGCGCCCGTTGTGATCACATCCTCAAGTAATACGATATTTTTCCCCTCAACAGATTGGTTGAGCACAAAGGCATTGTTTAAATTACGTTTTCGTTTAGCTTTGGTCAGCTCAGATTGCGGCTTGGTGTGCTTTGTTCTTTTCAGTATTGTTTGGGTGAGTGGTAGCCCTTGCCAAATTTGCTCAACTTGATTGTAACCTCGTCGGATTAACCGTCTACGGTGTAGTGGCAAACAACAAACAAGGTCTACAGGGAAGCAATTTCCTTCACTGAAGCGCTGCCATAGTGTTTGAGCCAGCAGATTTAAGGCACATTGATACGCTTTACTGTGGTTAAACTTTACTCCTTGCAACCATGTGTTTATAGGCGTGCGATACCAACTTGCCACGGTTAACCCATCGCAGTCTTCAAGGCTAACCATGCGTTGGATATTAGGGTAATTAAGTAGGTTAATCTCATGATCCATAAAGTCTAAGCAGGCTTGTAAGCAGTGTGGACAAAGCAAGGTTTCTGTTGTGCGTTGTTCACAGCATACACAAGGCTGACACCACTTCTTAGGTAATAACCGATTAAGTTGGATCATTGCTTTCCATCCCGGGTTAGCTATCATGGCGTCAAGTTTGGTATAGAGAACAGATAAATGCAAAATGAAGTTGTGCTGCTCCATGGTTGGGGGATGAACAAAGCGGTGTGGCAGTTATGCGAGGAAGCTTTAGCACCTACAACGCCAATTAAAGCGGTCAATATTCCTGGATTTGGTGGTACACCAAGCGCCGAGGGGGATTATTCTCTTGAGCGTAACGCTTTACTTATTGCCGAGCAGTTGATGCCACAAAGCGTGTTGATAGGCTGGTCTTTGGGGGGCTTATTTGCATTGTATTTAGCTGCTCATTTTCCAGACAAAGTTAGCAAGGTTATTTTGGTCGCTTCAACGCCATTTTTTTGTGAGCAAGCTGATTGGCCCGGAATAGCCCCTAAGGTGCTAAACAACTTTGAGACTCAACTGCAAACCAATAGCGCAAAAACGATAGAAAGGTTTTTAGCTATTCAAGCCATGGGCAGTGAACATGCCAGAGAAGACATCAAACAACTTAAAGCGTTACTGGGTACACTGCCGGAAGCGGAGGCGAAAGCTCTAGCTGGTGGGTTGGAGATATTGAAATCGCAGGATTTACGTGGTGAATTTTCACAGCTGCAACTTCCCATAATAGGTATATTCGGCCGTTTAGACTCTCTTGTTCCACAAGCGGCAGTCGAGAAAATGCAGGCATTAAATCCAAATTTTAAGGCTCATACGCTTGCAAAGGCCTCTCATGCGCCTTTTATCTCACATAAAGAGGCCTTTTTATCACTCCTTAAATTAATTGTTTAGATATTTGGAATAATAAAGCGGCAAAAAATTGCCGCTTTTACTTTTCTTTGTTGATATTTTGCGCAATAATTAGTCAGTAAGAAAAGGTTTATCTAGGTGCGAGTATGCCAGTAGGTGATGTGTTAAATAATGGAATCGACGGTTATAACCGCGCAGCTCAGGGGATTGCTCAAGCAAGCGCTGATATTAACCGTGCTGCTATCGATCAACAAAGTGATTCGGAACGTGCGTCCGGGCGACAGCTGCAAGGGGCCAGTGCTGATGAGGCTGTGACGGCTCCAGTGAGTGAGACGCCAAGCTTGACAGAATCAGTGGTAGCCTTAAAAGTTGAAGAGTTTAACGCGAAAGCCAATGTGCAAACTATTCGCACTGCAGATGAAGTGTTAGGTACGTTGATTGATATTAAAGTGTAATGAACATAGTAACGCCACCACCGGCGATGAATCTAAATACTGCCAACGTGTACACAGAAACGGTTGTACGCGACAATCAGCTGCGTGAAGCGATCCCCAAACCTGCGCCAACTAATCCCTCATTTACTGAAAACCGTAACCTTTCCGATTCAGAAAAAGGCCGCTCTTCTGACGTAGACGGTGCAAAAGTTTACGGTTCTGATGGCAAAAAAGAGCAAAGCAAAACCATTCAAGGTGAAGAGGAAGGTGAAAAAGGCGAAAGCCAAGAAAAAGATAAGAGTGAACAAGAGCAGCAGCAAGCCGAGCAAGATGAGCAGGTAATTCAAGAGTTAAAAGCTCGAGATAGGGAGGTAAGATTACATGAGCAGGCTCATGCCAGAGTAGGTGGGCAATATGCTGGTTCTCCGAGTTATGAATATCAGCGTGGTCCTGATGGCAATAACTACGCTATCGGCGGTGAGGTGATGATCGACGTTGCGCCGCTTGAAGGGGATCCGCAGGGCACGATTGAAAAAATGCAAACGGTGAGAGCGGCAGCGCTAGCACCTGCGGAACCCTCTGGTGCTGATAGAGCTATCGCGGCGGATGCTACTCAAAAACTCTCGGCAGCACAGGCTGAGCTGGCAAAAGCTTCTATCAGTGGTGAAGAGCAAAGTGATAGCAAGCGGGTGCAAAACATTCAAACTCGGCGTTTGAGCGGCGAGCAGGCAAAAGCAGAGAGTGAAGAAGAGCAAGCTAAGCTGAAGCAGGATGCAGATCCTTACGCTGTTGCGATGCCAATTGAAGCTGATCCTGAAATCCAAGCAAGATCACTCAGGATCTCAAATTTTTATCAACATGTAGCGATGCCAAACCAACCTGCATCGCTATCTGTACAGATTTAACCGTAGGTACTGGCCTTTTCCTCCGCGGGTCATTGCAGTGAAAACGAGTTAAAACCCCCGACAAACGAAAAGCGCGACTAAGGCCGCGCTTTTCTTTGTTCACTGTTCTGTTGAGATTACTTCTTCAGCTTTGCGAAGGCTTCAGCAAACGCATTACCCATCGCAGCATTACCCGCATCTCGTGACTTTGGCTTAGAAGACTTAGGCGCCGGTTTTCCTTGATGTTTTTTTGCGCTTTGCTTTTGCGCTGGAGCTTGAGATATTTCATCGTTTAGGCGCATGGTAAAGCTAATGCGTTTACGAGGCACATCAACCTCAATCACTTTGACCTTAACGATATCTCCCGCTTTAACGACTTCACGCGGATCGGAAATAAACTTATCCGTGAGTGCTGAAATGTGAACAAGTCCATCTTGATGTACACCTACATCCACAAAAGCCCCAAAATTAGCAACATTAGAGACCACACCTTCTAAAATCATACCGACTTTAAGATCTGTGATTGTCTCAACACCAGCTTTAAACTGCGCTGTTTTAAATTCTGGGCGAGGATCTCGGCCTGGCTTATCTAACTCTTTGATAATGTCAGTGACCGTTGGTACCCCAAACTTATCATCTACATAGTCGTTTGCCACAAGGCCATTCAAGACTTCGCGATTACCGATAAGGGTATTCACTTCTAGATTTTGTTTTTGACAGATCGCTTTGACAACAGGGTAAGCTTCTGGGTGCACTGCCGATGCATCCAGTGGATCGTCGCCATTGGCGATACGTAAGAAACCAGCTGCTTGTTCAAATGCTTTAGGTCCTAATCGCTCAACTTTTTTAAGCGCTTTGCGATCCGTGAAAGAGCCATTTTCGTCGCGGTATTTTACGATGTTGCTGGCTAATGTTTTATTCAAACCCGAGACGCGCGTTAATAATGGTATCGATGCCGTGTTCACATCGACACCTACTGAGTTTACGCAGTCTTCGACCACAGCAGTTAGCGTTTGCCCTAACTGGCTTTGAGAAACATCATGCTGATATTGGCCAACACCGATTGATTTTGGTTCGATTTTCACAAGCTCTGCTAACGGGTCTTGTAATCTTCTTGCGATAGAAACTGCACCACGTAGAGATACATCAAGATCTGGAAATTCGTTTGCGGCAAATTCAGAGGCTGAGTACACCGATGCGCCAGCTTCACTCACCATGATTTTGTTGAGCTTTAATTCGGTAGCGCCTTTTAGCAGTTCTGCGGCCAGTTTGTCGGTCTCGCGAGATGCGGTTCCGTTACCGATGGCAATAAGCTCAACTTTGTATTGGCGACACATTTGCTCTAGTGTCTTTAGTGACTTATCCCACTGGTTTTGAGGGGCATGGGGGTGGATAGTACTCGTTGCAATCAGTTTACCTGTGGCATCGACAATGGCGACTTTACATCCTGTGCGCAGTCCCGGATCGATACCCATTGTCACTTTAGCACCAGCAGGCGCAGCCATCAGCAGATCTTTTAGGTTTTTCGCGAAAACTTCGATAGCATCTAGCTCTGACTTTTCACGCATTGACCCTAAGAATTCGTTTTCCAAGTGCAGGGCGATTTTAATCTTCCATGCCCACTGGACCACACCCATCAACCAATCACTAGCAGCTTTACCAGAGACCGCGAGGTTATAATGATCAGCAATGATCTGTGCACAAAATTGAGCGGCGTCTTCTGCACTTGGTTCCGGGTTGATAGATAACTGCAAAAAGCCTTCGTTACGTGCTCTTAACATCGCCAGCGCGCGGTGTGATGGAATTTTATTTAGCAGCTCATTATGTTCAAAGTAGTCACGGTATTTGCTTCCTGCTTCTTCTTTACCTGCGATGACTCTTGCTTCGATTTGCGCGTTGTCTTTAAGGTGTGCTCGGAGCTTAGCAAGTAGTTTAGCGTCTTCTGCAAAACGCTCCATGAGAATGAATTTAGCGCCATCTAAAGCCGCTTTGCTGTCAGCAACGCCTTTGCTTTCATCAATGAAAGGGGCCGCTTGTTGTTCTGGGTCTAACGTTGGATCTGTAAATAAAGCGTCCGCTAGGGGTTCCAAACCTGCTTCTATCGCGATTTGGCCTTTTGTTCTGCGCTTTGGTTTGTATGGGAGATATAAATCTTCGAGTACGGTTTTGCTGTCGGCGGCTTGTATTTCTGAATTTAACTCAGCAGTAAGTTTACCCTGCTCATCGATGGTTTTTAAAATAAACTCGCGACGTTCATCAAGCTCTCGTAAGTAACCTAACCTTTGCTCGAGCAAACGCAGTTGAGTGTCATCTAAGCCACCCGTTACCTCTTTACGGTAACGTGCAATAAATGGAACGGTTGCCCCTTCGTCTAGCAAACTAATAGCAGCATTAACTTGCTGTTCTCTGGCGTTAAGCTCAGTTGCTAAACGTTGTGTGATATTGCTCATGCAAAATCCTTATACTCTTCTTAATCGGTCTGTGCTGCCTAGATAATACTCATCTCGGGCAAACAAAATTTAGTTCAATGTTATCATTGTTCGGTGTTTCTGCGATATTCGATTTGGTTGATATACCAAAGTCTTTGGCCGTGTGGTGTGGTGACCGTAATTTCATCATCGACTTGTTTGCTTAGTAAAGCCCTTGCCATTGGCGCATCGATGGAGATGTAGTCATTGCGCTCGTATATCTCATCAGGTCCAACAATACGAAATGCACGAACCTCGCCTTCTTCGCTTTCCACTTCTACCCAAGCGCCAAAAAATACTTTACCTTCTTGTTCGGGACTGTATTCCACGACTTTTAGTTCGGGCATACGCTTTCGTAAAAAGCGCACCCGTCTATCTATTTGCCTTAATAAGCGTTTATTGAAGGTGTAGTCGGCATTTTCGGAGCGATCGCCTAAACTCGCTGCCCAATTCACAATTTTGGTGATCTCTGGGCGCTTTTCAAACCACAGATGATCATGTTCTTGCTGCAGTTGGCGGTATCCTTCGGGCGTGATCAAATTCGTTTTCATGTTTCTCAGGTATTTTGGGTTAAACCCTTGTAATGTTCGGTAACAATCTAGTATCAATGTATGGTGTCGAAAAGCACCAAATTCAATTATATTTAAGCATAATAATATCATGGTTCATTATCGCCATGAGCGTTAAATGAACAGGATGATGATTTGTGCACGAAATGTCGCAGATCAGCAAGCTTTAGTAAATTAATAAATAGAAGAAATATAAATGGGAAATGAAACCACCAAAGTGCTCGTAGTTGATGACGATATGCGTTTGCGCAGTCTGTTAGAACGTTATCTCGTAGAGCAAGGATTTATCGTCCGCAGCGCAGCGAATTCTGAACAAATGGATAGATTACTTGAACGCGAAAACTTTCACTTGATGGTGTTAGACTTGATGCTTCCTGGAGAAGATGGCCTTTCCATCTGTCGTCGTTTAAGACAAAAAGAGAATGAGATCCCAATTGTCATGTTGACGGCGAAAGGTGATGAGGTTGACCGTATTATTGGCCTTGAGCTTGGCGCTGATGATTACATTCCAAAACCCTTCAACCCAAGAGAACTGTTGGCGCGAATAAAAGCCATTCTCCGTCGTCGTGCCAAAGAAGTGCCAGGTGCGCCTGCTGCAGAAGAAAACGAAGTGAGCTTTGGTAACTTTACCCTTAATTTAGCGACGCGAGAGATGCAACATGGAGAAGCGACGATTTCATTGACCTCAGGTGAGTTTGCGGTACTTAAAGCACTGGTGAGTCATCCCCGAGAGCCGCTTAGTCGAGATAAGTTAATGAACCTTGCTAGAGGGCGTGATTATAGTGCACTTGAGCGCAGTATTGATGTTCAGGTTTCGCGCTTGCGTCGTATGATTGAAGATGACGCCTCTAATCCTCGCTATATACAAACGGTGTGGGGTCTTGGGTACGTATTTGTGCCTGACGGCGTGAAGTAGCCAGCATGTTACCTCGTAGTGCATTCGGGCAAACCGTCTTCTTTGTCGGCGCGTTACTATTGATAAATCAAGTCGTGTCTTACATTACTGTTACCTTATACGTCTTCAAACCAACCTTTGAACAAGTGAACCTGATGCTTGCTAAGCAGGTTAAAACGGTCTTCATTGATTGGGAAGATGGTGTTGAAGTTGACAATACACTATCTCGCAAATTTTTTGAGATAACCGGCATTGAGGTGATGACACAAAGAGAGGCGTATGTAAATGGGCTGGGGCAGGCCAAAGAATATACATTGCTGTCTCGTAGCATGTCGGAGCAACTTAATGGCTCTGCGCGAGTCAGGATAAGCCAAGGAGATCCGGTTGTTTATTGGGTTGAGCCACCACAAGCGCCAGGGTATTGGGTAAGAGTGCCGCTTAGCGGACTCAGTGAAACAAAAATGGAGTTTTTAGTTTTCTACCTCTCCAGTATTGGTTTCTTAAGTGTGTTAGGGGGGTGGCTTTTTGCTAGGCATCTAAATAAACCGCTAAAATCACTACAAATTGCTGCTAGTCGAGTAGGAGTCGGGGACTTTTCAACCCGTCTTGTTGAAGAAGGGTCTACAGAAGTTATTGAGGTGACTCGGGCATTTAATAAAATGTCTAAGGGGATCGCAGACCTAGAAAGTGATAGGCGACTGTTAATGGCTGGTGTGTCACACGATTTACGCACACCTTTAACCCGGATTCGTCTAGCCACTGAAATGATGTCGGATGAGGAAGACTACCTGCGCGAGGGAATAATCGATGATATTGAAGATATGAATGCGATTATCGACCAATTCATTGAATATCTCCGTCATCACAATGGTGCAGAAATGTCGGTGGATGACGTTAACACGGTTATTGAAGAAGTCGTTCATGCAGAGCAGCAGCATCAGCGACCAATTCATTTGCAAGCTGAGGAATACTTACCAGCGGTGATGATGAATGCTGTCGCGTTAAAGCGAGTGTTCACTAATATGATTGAAAATGCGATCCGTTATTCTGAACAAGATATTGAGGTGACGACAGAATACAGCCCCAAGCACCGTGCTGTTATCGTAAAAGTAATGGATAGAGGGCCTGGTATTCCTGAGTCAGAGTTGGAGTCTGTATTCGAGCCATTTAAACAGGGAGATCAGGCTAGAGGTAGTGAGGGGAGTGGCTTAGGGCTTGCCATTATCAAGCGTATCGTGACCACACACGGCGGTAAAGTAAGACTGCGAAATCGAGATGGCGGTGGTCTGATTGCTGAGGTATCACTGCCTGCTTATCGAGGAAAACTTGAGCAAGCATGATTTTCAAAAGAGTGGGCGAGCAAGTTGAGCACGATAGAGCATAGGGATTTAAGCTATCAAAAGGGAATGTTAGATACGCCGTATTTAAACCAATTGAAGCGAGTGATAGCGACAAGCTTTTCCAATGTAGAGGTAGAGCATTATTTTACTCAGTACTTTGAAAAAGGCGAAAGTACAAAGCGTAGACTCCGTTTGTTTTTATCAGGCGGGGATATTGTCGGCTATTGCTTATTGACCTTTGATGATAGCAATAATGACGTTTGTATTGTTGGCGCTTCAGCTGCTTTTTTGCCTGACTTTAGAGGGAAAAACAGTACCTTTAGGTTTTCTCTTATCGAGGTATTAAAACGTTATATACGTAACCCACGTAGAAAACTGTTATATGCAGATACCATGCTTAGTCCCGCTATGTTTAGGGCTATGGCAAAAAATATCGCCGAAGTCTATCCGAATAACTTGTCTCAAAATAGCGCGATAGCAACGCTCTATGACACTATCAACCCGAGTGGCTTGGTAAGTTCTTATAATGGTTTAAGATGTTTGAAGGTCGTTGGGCGTAAAACCAATTATAGTGAGGCTGAAATTGTACGCTTTAGAGAAAGCAGCAAAACTGAGATTGCACTTTACTGCAATGTTAATCCCGACTTTGATAAAGGGACTGCGCTTGTTGTTATCATTCCTATTTCGCTTACACAATTTATCTTAACACTAAAGAAAATATTATCGAGTAGAGTATCTGGTGTGTTAGGGCGAGGATAAGTACCGTCGCTAGATATGTGTTATTGCTTCTAAGTCTGTCAAAAGGTCTTAGCCGATTAAGCTGGTTTAACTTTATGATATATCTCCTTTTTTCTTAATATTTACTAAGCTGAATTCAGTTCCTATTGTGCACTACTGAAGAGTAAGTTCGATTTCCCAAGCAACGTTTTACTGTTTTCAATATGTTGATTTAATGTTTTATTTATGTAAGTCTTTTGGGTGATAGTTAACTTAATATAAAAGGAAAATTGTATGAATAAGCTATTACCCGCAGTTGCTTTACTTGTGGCAACTTTAACTATGAGCAATCAAGCACATGCCAATGAAAAAAATGTGACAGTTGGTGAGTTTGGCGAAATTAGTGCTAATGGAGATATTGGCACTGCATCTATGTCTATTCCAGAGTTTAAGCAGTACTTTCGGTATATTATAGACACGGACGAAGTCGCTAATATCACTTCACAATGTCGTATCTTGACTTACGTATATCATGATATTGATTTTAATTATATATACCCTGTTGAGTTTCGAATTGAGGCATACTCAAAGACTAAGCTTTATAAAACATATAAAGGCCAAAGAGGACGCTTTGCTTCTGAGCAACGGCTATGTAATTGATTAAAAAGCTTTAGCGTAAAACAATAAACCCACTTCAAGTGGGTTTTTGGATCAAAAAAACGCCCAAACAAGGGGCGCTTTTGATAAAGGAATCTTTCTTAGGTTTAGCCGCGAGGACCTGCTGCTTTGATTGCTTCAGAAACATCGTATTTAGCGAAGTTTTCTTTGAAATCAGCTGCAAGTTTAGCTGCATATTCAGCATACTTAGCTTGATCTTGCCATGTATTTACTGGATTAAGTAGCTTGCTATCAACACCTTCCACTGCCACTGGTACATCTAAATTTAGTGCCTCAATGTGCTGTGTATCAACGCCCTCTAATGTATCGTTTACGATTGCATCAATCACGGCGCGAGTTGTTGGAATGTCAAAACGTTTACCAATGCCATAAGGGCCACCAGTCCAACCTGTGTTTACTAGGTAAACTTTAGCGCCAAACTCACGCACACGTTTCATTAGTAGCTCAGCGTACACGCCTGCTGGACGCGGGAAGAAAGGAGCACCAAAACAAGTTGAGAAAGTTGATTCGATATCAGAAGTTGAACCAATCTCAGTTGAGCCTACTTTCGCCGTGTAGCCACTAAGGAAGTGATAAGCCGCAGCTTCTTCGCTTAGGATTGAAACTGGAGGTAATACGCCGCTCACGTCACAAGTCAAGAATACAACTGCACGAGGCTCGCCCGCGCGGTTTTCAACTTTACGTTTTTCAACATGCTCAAGTGGGTAAGCTGCACGCGTATTTTGCGTTAAGCTTGAATCGGTATAATCAGGAGTACGCGTTTCATCTAGCACGACGTTTTCTAAAATAGTACCGAAACGGATTGCATCCCAAATAACTGGCTCGTTCTTTTGTGACAGGTCGATACATTTCGCGTAACAACCGCCTTCAATGTTGAATACGCTACCAGGTGCCCAACCGTGCTCATCATCACCGATAAGAAAACGCTTAGGATCCGCAGAAAGCGTAGTTTTACCTGTTCCTGATAGACCAAAGAATAACGTTGTATCACCAGCTTCACCTACGTTTGCACTACAGTGCATAGGTAGCACACCTTTTGCTGGTAGTAAGAAGTTTTGTACAGAGAACATCGACTTCTTCATTTCACCGGCGTAATGCATACCTGCGATTAGCACTTTGCGCTGTGCAAAGTTGATGATAACGGTACCATCGCTGTTTGTGCCATCACGCTCAGGATCACAAACAAAAGAAGGAACGTTCATCACCTGCCATTCAGGTAAATCAGTTTTGTTATAAGAGTTAGGTTCGATAAACATGTTTTTAGCGAAAATGTGATGCCAAGCAGTTTCAGTCGTTACAACGACTGGTAAATAGTGCTCTGGATCCGCACCGACTTCTAAGTGAGAGACGAAGTGGTCATTTTCAAGAACGTGCGCTTCTACGCGAGCCCATAAAGCATCAAACTTAGCACCTTCGAATGGGCGGTTTACGTTACCCCATTGGATGTCATTTTCTGTGCTTGATTCTTTTACGATGAAACGGTCGTTTGGTGAACGTCCAGTACGACGACCAGTTTTTGCAACAAAAGCTCCATTTGCGGCTAAAGTGCCCTCGCCACGACGGATAGCGTGTTCGACAAGTTCAGCTGCGGTTAAATCGACAAAACGAGTAGCGCTTGAAGTCATGTTTATACCTAAAAAGTGATAGTTGAACGGGATAGCTCTGGGGTACTTTTGCCCTTAGCTAAATTTATAGTAACAGATGAAATTGAGATATTCGAGCCTTTAGAGTGCTTAAAATTACATAAAAACGTCAAAAAACTTGAATAATTTCAATGATACCGGTGTCATAACTTTTGTATGTTTTATGACACCGGTATCACCCAATAGCCATAAAAAAACCGCCAAAAATGGCGGTTTCATTTTGTAATTAAGGGCTAAAGCGCAACTTAATTAAATAGCAATTTAATATCTTGCTCGTTAAAAACGTAGTTTTTCAAGCAGTAATGACAGCTAATATTGACTTCGCCGTGTTTTTGCAAGTCTTCCATCAAGGCTTCTAGTCCGACATTGGCCAGCGCACTCTCGGTTTTTTCACGGCTACATCCACATACAAACGAGATAGCTTGTGGCTCAAAAAGTTGAGGATTGTCTTCGTGATACAGTCTTGTTAGTACGGTATTGGCGTCTAAATCTAGTAGCTCTTCATCTTTAATCGTATCGCTTAGTGCTTCAAGATGTTGGAAATCGGCAACAGACTTTTCTTTATTGACAGGCAGTACTTGTAAAAACAGACCTGCTGCTTTCACTTTATCGCCAACTAGGCTTGTTGCAAACCATAAACGGGTTTTCAATTGCTCTGATTGCTCGAAGTACTCTTCTAAACATTCAGCAAGTGATCCTTTAGAAAGCGGAACTATACCTTGATAGCGTTCGCCTTTTGTCGGCGTAATGGTGATAACCATATACCCTTTGCCCATGAGCTCAGGTACAGATGATCCTGAAACCTCAGATTGCAGCCTAGCTACGCCGCGCATCTGTTGTTTGTGATTACCATTGATAACCGCATATTTTACTGGGCCATCACCTTGAAGCTGGACAGCAATGTCACCTTCAAACTTTAGCGTAGCGGTAAGCAAACTGGTTGCAACCAATAACTCGCCTAATAGCTGCTGTACAGGCTCTGGGTAGTTGTGACCACTAATGATGTCAGTAAAAGTCTGTTCTATTTGTACAAGCTCACCACGTACGTCTAACTTGTCGAAAATATAACGGTGAAGTAAATCAGTCTGCATCAATGAAAATCCTAGTTTGATTTCAATTTAAGTAATTCACGGCGTTGTTTCTTGTCCGGCTTAGTGGCGGGACGAGGCGCAAACAAGCTATTGTTTTGGCGCGCCAACGCGTTTTGCGTTCGTTTTTCAATACTCGCCTCAGACTCTTCATAAAGAGTTTGAGCGATAGGAGCCGCTTGTCGCTTTTCCATGATTTTGAGTATGGTTACTTCTTTCTCTTCATATCCTTGGGCCAATTTCACTACCGCGCCGACTTCAACCGTTTTACTTGGTTTACAGCGCTGACCGTTGTAATGTACTTTGCCACCTTGGACCATATCGCGGGCAAGCGCTCGTGTTTTGTAAAAGCGAGCAGCCCATAACCACTTATCAATACGAACTTTCTGTTCAGATTGGTTGTTTTCCTGTTGGAGTTTTGTCACAATTCGTTAACTATTTGCTAGTGTGAAATTTAACCTGATAAATTTAGCATATTTCGTTATGCAAACAAAGTAGATGACAGGCACTAAACTTGTGAGTTAATCGCACTTTACCTAAAAAATGAACTAATACGTGTGTCTATGTTCCAAGGTTAAGTTTAGATTCAGTTAATTGGCCTACGGTGTACCTATTTAATTAAAAGTTTAACAAATGCACGCTTGTTGAAAAAATTTCGAGGCGGTACACTGGGGCGTTCAAGAGAATAAGAAAAGTATTATATGGAATTACAGTTACAACAGCTTCAGAAGTTTTGGCTTGGTTTGCCTCATGCAAAATTGAGTCGTATCATTGTTGTCCTGTCGGTTGTTTACGTTGCGTTTCTCTTTTCGCAATTATTTTGGTTGTTATGGCCTGTGCCACAAACACAACCCTTGCTCCCCGCATCACAACTGTATAGTCAATCAAGTAGCGGTATCACAAGCCAAGGAATTGTCGCTCAAAACTTGTTTGGTGAGGCAAATGCTAAGTCTGATACCAAACCACAGCCCGTGGTTTCTGATGCGCCAGAAACAACGCTTAACGTTAGGCTAACTGGTATCGTAGCCGTCAGCCAAGATGATGGCGCTGGTCTTGCTATTATTGAATCTCAGGGGCGTCAAGAGACCTATTCTGTTGATGCGCCAATCACAGGTACTCGTGCAAAGCTTGCCCGGGTACTGCCTGATCGTGTGATTTTGGACGTTAGTGGGCGTTTTGAAACGCTGATGCTAGATGGCATAGAGTTTAGTCGCACTGTGGCGATGCCAACAAAGCCAAAGAAAATTGTCAACAGTACAACTTCACCGACCCCACCTCAAAATGAACTAGCTAATCGTCGCCAGGAATTGCTCAGCGATCCAGGCAAGTTATTTGATTATATTAAGATTGCTCCGGAACAGCGTAACGGCGAAGTTATTGGCTATCGCCTCTCACCTGGAAAGGATCCTGAATTGTTCGAACAGGTGGGGCTTAAAGCGAATGATTTAGCAATCGCAATTAATGGGTTTCAGCTTACGGATATGAAACAGGCTATGTCAGCTATAAATGAACTTAGAACGAGCACAGATGCAAACATCACGATCGAGCGAGACGGTCAGGTGATGGATGTGCAGTTTAGCCTGTAAAGTTACTAATTTTGGAGTTTTAGAATAATGGGTAAAAAGCTACACCTCACAAAAACCAAAAAAGGGTTAGCTAAGTATGCAACGCTCTTGATTGCTGCTGGTATTTCACTTTCTGTTTCTGCGGTTGAGTATGCCGCGAACTTCAAAGGTACTGATATTAATGAATTCATTAATATCGTTAGTGATAAGCTGAATAAAACTATCATCATAGACCCTAACGTGCGCGGTAATATCAATGTTCGCAGTTATGAGCTGATGGATGAAAAACTGTATTATCAGTTCTTTTTAAACGTGCTTGAAGTATATGGTTATTCAGTTATTGAAATGGATAGCGGTGTACTTAAGGTGGTTCGTAGTTCTGATGGTAAAAAGTCGAACGTGCCTTTGGTATCTGGTGAAGAGCTAGGGAATGGTGACGTAATGGTAACACGCGTTGTTCGCGTGAAGAACGTTAGTGTGCAAGAGCTTGGTCCACTTATTCGTCAATTCAGTGACCAAAAAGATGGTGGTCACGTAACCAATCTAAATTCAGCAAACGTGATGATGCTAACCGGCCATGCATCCTCGGTGAATCGCCTTGTTGATATTATCAAAACGGTTGACCAAGCGGGCGATAAGCGTGTTGATATCGTTAAGCTGAAGCATGCCACTGCTGAAGATGTTGTTAAAGTCGTTGAAAAGATTTTCCAAGACTCAGGGAAAGGCGGTGTACCAGACTTCCTTATCCCGAAAATTGTGTCAGACACTCGAACCAACAGTGTGATTGTTAGCGGTGAATCACAGGCACGTAGTCGCGCGGCTGAACTCATCAAGCGTTTAGATGATGAATTACAATCTCAGGGCAATACTCAGGTTTTCTATCTGAATTACGCAAAAGCGGAAGACTTGGTTAAGGTTCTTCAAGGCGTGAGTAAATCAATTGAAGAAGAACAAGCTGCAGGTCAGCAAGCAAGAACTCGCAGTAGTAGCAAAAATGAAACCAGTATTGAGGCGCACGAAGACTCAAACTCACTGGTGATTACCGCACAACCAGATACAATGCGCTCATTAACTCAGGTGATTAAAAAGTTAGATATTCGTCGAGCTCAAGTACTGGTTGAAGCGATCGTTGTTGAGGTTTCTGAAGCCGATGGGATTAACCTTGGCTTACAGTGGATCTCTGAAAAAGGCGGGATGCTACAGTTTAATGATGGCAATACCGTTCCGATCGGTTCACTAGCTGTTGCTGCTGAACAAGCTCGCGATAGAGAGATTAAAGGAACTATCGTTGGAACAGATGATAATGATGTATCTAATACCACGACTACCGAGCGCGGAGATTATAGCGGCTTGGCAGGCCTACTGAAAAATATCAATGGTCTGGCGGCTGGTATTGTGAAGAATGATTGGGGTGCAATCATTCAAGCAGTAACCACGGATACCAACTCAAATATTCTAGCTACACCGTCAGTTACGACTATGGATAACGAAGAAGCGTCCATGATCGTCGGTGAAGAAGTACCGATCGTGACTGGCTCTACTGCAAACGACAATAACTCAAACCCATTCCAAACGGTAGACCGTCAAGAAGTAGGTATCAAATTAAAAGTAACCCCTCAGATTAACGATGGTTCAGCGGTTCAACTGACGATAGAACAAGAAGTATCAAGCGTGAAAGGTGCGACGTCGGTGGATATTCGAGTGGCTAAACGCGCTATCAATACCACGGTTATCGCTGATGATGGCGGCATGGTTATCTTAGGTGGTCTGATTGACGAAACCGTTCAAGAAAGTGTGTCTAAAGTACCACTATTAGGGGATATTCCAGTGTTAGGTCACCTGTTTAGATCAACAGGGACTAAAAAGGAAAAACGTAACTTACTCGTCTTTATCCGTCCGACTATTGTACGTGATAGCCGCAGTATGAACGAGATTAGCCATTCAAAATATAACTTTATCCGTGGTGAGCAACATAAACAAAGAGAAGATGGTATCGAGTTAATGCCATTTGAAGATACGCCAATCCTTCCTAAGTGGGACGACAAGCTTACTCTGCCACCGACGTATGAAGAGTTCTTGAAAGAGCAAAATAGAAAAGAGCGTGAAAATGATTGATGAAAAAGTCACGCCAGATTTAGGAGCTGAGGCTGAAGAGATGGCAGCGCAGCTTCAAAGCGTAGAGCCAATACTAGATGAGGTGGCTGAAATGCCGCCTGTCCCCACAATCACATTACGTTTGCCATTTTCGTTTGCACGTCGAAAAGGCGTACTACTGAGTCCAGATGGCGATCAAGCTAAGCTCTTTCACAAAGGCACGCTTGATCTTGAAACGCTGATGGAAGTACGTCGCGTTGCAGGCAAAACATTACATCTCGAAGCATTAGATGAAGAACGTTTTGAGCATATGCTTGAAGCGTCTTATCAAAGAGACAGTTCAGAAACACAACAGATGATGGAAGATATTGGCAACGAGATGGACTTGTTCTCGCTTGCTGAAGAATTGCCACAAACAGAAGATCTGCTTGCTGCGGATGATGATGCGCCTATCATCAAGCTCATTAACGCCATGTTGAGTGAAGCGATAAAAGAAGGTGCGTCGGATATCCATATCGAAACCTTTGAGCAAGAACTGGTTATTCGTTTTAGGGTTGATGGTGTACTGAAAGAAGTATTGAAGCCAAATCGTAAGTTGTCTTCATTATTAGTGTCTCGTATCAAAGTAATGGCCAAGCTCGATATCGCAGAAAAACGGGTGCCGCAAGATGGCCGTATTAGCCTGCGGATTGCGGGGCGAGCCGTGGATGTGCGTGTATCGACGATGCCATCAAGCTTTGGTGAACGAGTGGTGCTGCGTCTACTAGACAAAAATAATGCGCGATTAAATCTCGAAGATTTGGGCATGACCCAAGCAAATCGCGATGCGTTTGCAGAGATCATAGCCAAGCCTCACGGCATCATACTGGTTACTGGTCCAACGGGCTCAGGTAAGAGTACGACCTTGTACGCCGGCATGACACAAATCAATTCTAAAGATCGTAATATTTTAACGGTTGAAGATCCGATTGAGTATGAGATCCCAGGCATTGGCCAAACACAAGTAAATCCAAAAGTGGATATGACATTCGCTCGAGGTTTACGTGCGATCCTACGTCAAGATCCCGATGTGGTGATGGTTGGTGAGATCCGAGATTTAGAAACCGCGCAAATTGGTGTTCAAGCATCTTTGACCGGCCACTTGGTATTATCCACACTGCATACGAATACGGCCGCTGGTGCTATCACGCGTATGGAAGATATGGGAGTTGAGCCATTCCTGTTAAGTTCATCACTACTAGGCGTGCTGTCACAGCGATTGGTAAGAACGCTCTGCCCTAACTGTAAAGAAGCGCATTTGGCCGATGAACGAGAATGTGAACTACTGGGTGTGGCCAAAGACAGTGGCACGCAAATCTTCCGTGCAGTCGGCTGTGAAGAGTGTAACTTCAATGGTTACAAAGGCCGTACAGGTATTCATGAGCTTCTCATCGTTGATGAGCCTATCCGTGAACTGATTCATAATGGAAAAGGTGAACAGGCGGTAGAGAAGTATATTCGTAAGCGTACGCCAAGCATCCGACAAGATGGCTGTTCGCGAGTACTTGCTGGCCAAACAACCTTAGAAGAAGTAATGCGTGTAACGCGTGAGGAAGGCTAATGGCTGCGTTTGAATACCGCGCCTTAGATGGTAAAGGCAAAGAGAAGAAAGGAATTTTAGAAGCAGACACGGCAAAGCAAGTTAGGCAGATGCTGAGAGAAAAAGCCATGATGCCACTTGAAGTTTTGCCTGCTGCGGAGAAAGATAAAAACCAAAGTAGCGGTGGCTTTACGCTTTTTAAAGGCTACCGTCCCTCGGTATCAGACCTTGCCTTGATCACACGCCAGTTGGCGACTTTGATCCAATCTTCTTTACCCGTTGAAGCTGCGGTGATGGCTGTGGCTGAGCAATGTGAAAAGCCAAGGTTAAAGCGTATGCTGATGGCGGTAAGATCAAAAGTTGTTGAAGGTTACACACTTGCAGATGGTATGTCGGAGTTTCCTCACGTATTTGATCACTTGTACCGCTCTATGGTTGCCGCTGGAGAAAAGTCAGGGCACTTAGATGAAGTACTAAATCGCTTGGCCGATTACACTGAGCAGCGTCAACATATGCGTAGCCAAATTACGCAAGCGATGGTGTATCCCATTATTTTGGTTATCTTTGCTATCGCGATTGTTTCCATTCTGTTGGGAACGGTAGTACCAAAAATCTTGAAGACCTTTGAGAAGTCTAAGCAAGCACTGCCTTGGACAACAGAGTGGGTTATGGCTGCCAGTAATTTTGTACAAAACTACTGGATGATCACGTTGGCAGTGGTTGTCATTGGCACCTACGCGATTAAAAAAGCATTACAAAAACCTAAGATCCGCTTTTGGTATGATAGCAAGCTGCTGAGTTTACCTGGTCTGGGGAAGGTAACTCGTAGCGTGAATACTGCACGATTTGCGCGTACTTTAAGTATTCTCTCATCGAGTTCTGTTCCGCTACTTGAGGGCATGAAAATCTCAGGTCAAGTACTTGAGAACGAAAAAATCAAAGCCTCCGTTGCAGAAGCAGCGACTCGGGTGAGTGAAGGTGCAAGCCTTAGAGCGTCGTTGCAACAGACTAAAATGTTCCCACCTATGATGCTGCACATGATTGCCAGCGGTGAAAAGTCGGGTGAATTAGAACAGATGCTTGAACGTGCAGCGAATAACCAAGAAAGAGAATTTGAAAGTATGGTAAATGTCTCGCTGAAGTTGCTAGAACCTGCGATGATAGCGACGATGGCAATTAT
This sequence comes from Pseudoalteromonas sp. S2755, assembly GCF_005886535.1. Lineage (GTDB taxonomy): Bacteria > Pseudomonadota > Gammaproteobacteria > Enterobacterales > Alteromonadaceae > Pseudoalteromonas. The sequence continues at coordinate 15,352 of NZ_PNDS01000029.1, read as the reverse complement.
TGTACTGTTTATAGTTATGGCGATTCTTCAGCCTATTATGGCGATGAACAAAGCCGTAGGATTGTAGTCAAAAAGGAAAGGCCATCGCATGTTTTTGCATGGTCATCAATAACAGCATTGAGGTAAACATTGTGAAAAAACAATCAGGTTTCTCACTATTAGAAGTGATGGTGGTACTTGTTATCATCGGTATGATCTTATCTATCGTTGCGCCTAACGTGATGGGCCAACAAGAAGAAGCAGCAAAAGAAAAGGCACGTCTAGATATTCGTCAGATTGAAGACGCAATGAAGATGTACAAATTAAAAAACAAACGTTACCCAACCACAGAGCAAGGCTTGGAAGCTTTGGTAACGCAAACAAATATTGACCCAGTACCAAAACGTTTCCCTGAAGGTGGCTTTATTTCTAAGCTTCCTGAAGATCCATGGGGTAATCCTTACCAATTAGTAAGCCCAGGCGAAATGAGCCAAATTGATATCTTTTCAATGGGGCCGGATGGCGAAGTTGGAACTGATGACGATATCGGTAACTGGGATACGGAAGACGAACGTTAATCTATGTTAGCACCTCTGCACAAACCGGCATTAGCTAAGGTAAAGGGCTTCAGTTTACTTGAGGTCCTTATTGTCTTGGTGATTATTGCTTTTTCAGTAAACCTCATTACTTATACCGTTAGTGATAGTGATGAGGAAGAGCTCGAGACCATGGCTATGCGTGTGCAGGGGACGATTAATCTCGCGTCAGAATTTGCAGTACTAAATCAGGTTGAACTTGGTTTTCACTTAGATAAAGGTGTGATTGAGTTTTTGGTTTTTGACGGTGAGAAGTGGCGAACTTTCGATGCTGACGATATCTACAAACCAATTGAGCTGCCTGAGCAGTACAAAGTGGAATTGATCTTAGAAGATCTGCCCTGGTCTCAAGATAACTTACTCGAGCAAGCAAATTGGCGAGAGTTGATGAGTGGCGGCGACGACGATAATTTACTTGAACTTAAAAAGCTCAAGATCCCGCAAGTGCTTATTTTATCTTCCGGTGAAGTCAGCGCATTTAGATTAAGTGTGGAAAATAAAGAGCTGCAGGAGCCAATATTTTTTGTCGAAGGCGAATTTATGGCGCCGGTAGGGCTGAAGCGGGAACCGGAAGAATGAGCGCTAGCAAAAGCTTAGGCTTTACCTTACTTGAAGTCATGGTTGCGCTAAGTATTTGTGCTGTCGCTGGTATTGCTGCAATGCAAGCAACAAGTGAACATATAAACCATATCAGCTCGCTTGAAGAGCAGACCTACGCGTCGTGGGTGGCAGAAAATCGCTTGGTATTTTTGCGCGCGCAAGGCGATGACTGGCATGGAAAGAATGGTAACAAAGGCGAAGAGGAAATGGCTGGGGTCACTTGGTATTGGCAACAGCATATTCAACAAACCGCAGATCCTAGCTTTGTAAAGCTCACCGTGCACGTTTTCCGCGAACCTGAACTCAAAAACTCAGTGTATGACATCACCACTTTTATGTACCGGAGTAAGTAGTGACAGTGTATACACCTCAGCGTGGTTTCACGCTAATAGAAGTATTGTTGGCACTGGCTATTTTAGCGGTGGTGGTGACGGCGACTCATCAAATTTTAGATTCAACGTTGAAGGCCCAAGCTGCTTCAGCGGAAAAAATAGCCGAAATTGAAGGTTTACAAACAACTTTCCGCTTGATGGATCAGGATTTTAATCAGATCACTAAGCGAGAAGTCAGAAATGAAGCTGGGGATTTTAGCCCAACTTATATCATCCATGGCCGTTATGAGCTTGAGAGCCAATATGATGGTATCGCTTTTGTTCGTGATGGTTGGACTAACCCTATCAGTTTATTGCCTCGCTCTGAACTGCAGGCTGTGGGCTACCGGGTTATCGATGACAAGCTTGAGCGTATCTATCGAATATATGTTGATCAGCTAGATGGAACAGAGCCGCGCGCACAGGTCATCTTGGAAGATGTCGAAGAGTTAAAGTTTGAATTTTTGGACGACAAACTAAAATGGCAAGCTGATTGGAAGTCTAAATCGTTACCTAAAGCGATTAAAGTGACGTTGCAAAGAAAAGACTCGGATCCAATAAGCCGTTTATTTTTAACGCCAGGCAGCGGTGTCGCTGATGATAAGGGGCAACAGCCATGAAGCAGCAAGGTGCGGCACTTGTCATCGTACTTTTCATCGTTGCATTGGCAGCGACAATCGCCGCTGAAATGGCGAGTAGTTTAATGGTGCAGGTACAAAAGGCCTCGAATATTCAAACTCAGCAACAAGCTAAGTGGTATAGCTACGGTGCTGAGGAGTTGGTTAAAAGAGCGTTGATACAAGCAAAAAAAGATGATCCTGATACCGTTAATCTAGACCAGCCTTGGGCCCGTGAAGAAGTACCTTACCCTGTTGACCATGGTACGTTGAGCGGTAAAGTTACAGACTTACAGGCATGTTTAAATCTGAATGCCTTGAGAGCAAAGTCACAAACAAACGGAAATGACCAAGGTGGTCGGCAGATTGGTGGAAAGAATACGAACCCAGCTCATGCTGCGCTATTGGAACTTTTGAAGAATATTGAGGACTTGCCGAGTAACGAAAGCGAGGAAGCTCTTGCTGATAGTGTGTATGATTGGCTTGACGAAGATAGCATTACTTATCGCTCAGGAGCAGAAGAAGACGAGTATATGTCTAATCAGACGCCTTATTTAACGGCTAATAATTTGATGGCGTCTGTTAGTGAACTACGAGTGATTAAGGGCTTTAATCCGCTGGTGATGGAAAAGATTAAGCCTTATGTTTGCGTGATCCCCGGAAGTGAGGAGCTTGCGGTAAACGTCAATACAATATTGCCAGAACAAGCGCTTTTACTCAGTGCGCTTATACCTGGTTTATCGAAGTCGGGTGCTGAAGCTATTATTTCTGCAAGACCAAAAAAAGGTTTTACAGATATCAACGAATTTTACACGGAAGTCGCGAATCAAGGGGTTAAAGATCCTAACAAGACTTCCAAAATTTTTACGATTAACAGCAATTATTTTCAGTTGCGAGCAACAGCTGTGTTTGATGAGCGACGCTTTTCTCTCACATCAATTATAGAAACAAAAGATGGTAAAGCGTACGTGCTTGCTCGTAAATTTGGAGGCGTAGAGTGACAGAACAATTATTGATCCGTGTGGATCAGTCACACCAGGCGACAATACACTGGTTAGTGTGGTCAACAGAACAACAACAAATTATTGCCAGCGGTGAACTAGAAGGGAGTGAACAACTTGCTACTCTCGCCGAAAAAGCGCAAACAAGACCGGTTGTTTTGTTGCTACCAGCGACGGCGGTGCAATTACGCACGCTTGAGTTACCAGCAAAATGGAATAGGAAACTTGAACAAGCCTTACCGTTTATGCTTGAGGAACATGTCGCGACCGACATTGATGCGCTGTTTATCGCAATTGGTAAACCGGGCATGAAAGCTGACACACATACCATCGATGTAGCGATTTGTGATAGCAGTTGGCTACAAAGTTGGTTTAGTGCCTTCGATGACGCCGGGATCAGTATAAATAAAGCGGTACCGGATGCTTTATGTCTTCCCCTTCATGAAGGTATGACTAGTGCCGTACAGTTAGGTCAGCAGTGGCTATTCAAGCACAATGCTTGGCAAGTTGGTACTGCTGAGCTTAGCTGGGTTAATGAGTACCTCGCCATTGCGGGTGTTGAACAGCTGGCGCACTTTAGCCCTGCAAGCGATTTCTCAGAAACGATAACACTTACAGCGCAACAACAAGATTACGATTTACCTTTAGCCATCTTTGCTAAATCACTATCAAATATTGATTTTAATTTGCGTCAAGGGCGATTCGCTGCGAAGAAAAAGCAGCCGCAGTGGTGGCGTGATTGGCGCAGTGGTCTAATTGCGGCGAGCGTGGCAGTAGTGAGCTTTATCGCAATTAAAGGCACTCAGCTGTATGTGATAAGTCATCAAGCTAATCAACTAGAAACCCAAGCGGTCGCTATGTATCAACAGGCATTTCCAAATAAAGTAGTGCGTCCGCACTTATTGAAAAAGCAGATCCAGAATGAGCTTGATGCGTTATCTGGCACGGAGCAGGGCGGTTTGCTCGAATTAACTAATCACTTTGTGGCTATTTATGAAGAGGTCGATGCCTTCGCTCCTGAAACACTGCGCTACGACAAACGTAGGAATGAGCTCAGAATTAGAGCGCGCGCAAAAGAATTTCAGGTGTTTGGTCAGGTCAAAGCTATTTTAGAGCAACGTGGTGTGAGCGTTGAACAGGGAGCCTTGAACAATGATGGTGACTTTGTGGTCGGTGAAATTCGTATTCGAGGTGCAGCATGAAGCAGCAAGCAGTTAATTACTGGCGTGGTTTAAAAGAGCAAGAACAAAAATTGTTGATCGTTGCTGGCGTTATTTTTGTCGTTTTTGTTCTGATAATGGGTATATTCAAACCTTTAAATCAGGCTGTCAGCGATGCCGAAGCTAAGCTAAAACGTAATCACGAACTCGTAAATTGGGTTGGTCAAAGTGTTAATAAGCTGAAAACTAGTAGTCCTGCACAGGTGATCAGCGGCGGTAATATCAGCCAGATAGTCAATAACACTCGTGGCCGTTTTCAAATTGATATCAGCAAAATGCAACCTAGTGGCGAAAGTTTGCGTTTAACCATCGATGATGTGGAATTTAATAAACTTGTTGCTTGGATAGATGAACTGACAAATAAGCATGGAGTAAAAGTAGAAAACCTAGACCTTACACAAGGGAATTTACCTGGCTTTGTGCGTGTTAGTCGCTTGGTTTTAGAGAAATAATTATGAAAAAAACACTATCTCTACTCATTATATTTTTACTCGCATTTATTATTTTTAGTGCTTTCACTATGCCTGCTGCGGTATTGCTGCAAGTTTTCAAAGGCCAATTGCCCACTAATTTGCAGCTAGGCGCAGTAAATGGTTCTGTTTGGCATGGTCAAGTAAGCGGTGTGAGATTCAATAACATTCAATTGAATCAGGTTAAGTGGGAGCTTGAACCAACGGCATTACTACTCGGTGATTTAGCTGGCAATGTACAGTTTGGTAATGCGAGAGATAAAAATGAAATCTCAGGAAAAGCCACTTTCTCATCGAATTTACTGAGTAAATCAGTGACGGTAAATAATGCCTCACTTCGCTTCAGTGTTGAACAGGCCATGGATCAAGTGACCCTGCCATTGCCGGTTGATGCCAAAGGGCGTGTTATCGTCAATGTGAAGGAGTACCAAAGTGGTGCACCTTACTGTGAAGGGCTAAATGGTGAGATAAGTAGTCCAAATATTGATGTTAAAGGCATGAATGGTTGGTTTAGTATTGGTGATCTCAGTGGTCAACTCGATTGTAAATCAGGAGATATTGCCGTAGTTGTTGACCCTGAAAATCGCTTGGGCTTACAGGCTGATGCGACACTAGCTGCCAATTTCCAGTTTCGCGTGTCTGGTAATATCAAGCCAGATGCGAGTCTACCAAAAGAAGTACACGATGCTGTTAAGTTTTTGGGGAGACCGGATGGCGAAGGTCGCTACCCAGTCAATTTGTAATATACTTCTGTCATATCAGACTTTAATTAATTTAATCTCAAATTAGTTATTAATATAAAAGCATTTTTGTAGGCGCTGATACGGCGCCTAAGTTCAAGGCAACACTATGCACGACTTCTCTTTTACTGCAGCTGATCAGCTGAATTTAGAAAACTACTTTTCTGCGCGCAAGCTTTCTATTGATATTGCTTTTTTACAAGGATATTTATTTGCTACCTGTATAGACCCAAACGGTATTGAGGTTGAAAAGTGGCTTAAGACTTTAACCAACGCTGATCCCGAATTAGATGAGAGTATTGCATTTGCATTGATGGCTTTACATCATGAGATTTCTGAGCAGGTATACGAAACTGAATTTCAATTGCCTTGGAACGGTGAAACACCACTTGAGCAAAAAATTAATTGGGCCGAAGGGTTTTTAATGGCGGCGACGCCCTTTTATGAGCAATTGATGTCCAGTCCGCTCGCTGACGATATCAAACAAGCTTTGCAAGTGAGCACAGAACAACTGGGGCTTTTTGCACTTGGTGAGCAACAGCTAACGATTTATTGCGACAAAGTAGGACAGTCACTGACCGAGTTTCAACTCACTCAAGCGCAATTGGCTGCCGAGTTTGCCGCTTCTTATGCTGAGTTAGTCGAAGTTGCTGCAGTGAATAGTGGACTATTTGAATAGCCTTTACGCGAGGTCTAACTCGATAAATGTGCAACCCTGTTGGCATTGAGCAACAGCTCTATTTGGTGTCGATTGGCTCAAACTAAGCACAATGGGTTGCTGACAGTCTGGGCAATTGACTACACGTCCTTGGCTAAGCTTTTTGATAAGCGCTTTTTGATCATTAAAGGATTTCGCCGACTTTTTATTTAATTGACTAAAATCCATTATAATCCCTTTGCTTCATGAATGGCTTGCTCTGCAATTTCACAGATTTTGACGAGATCTGGGCCGTAAAAATACAAGTTATAGTCGCTTTCTTTACAATACTTGAGGTGGAAAAGCCTTACTTTTTCATCTGTTGCAAGGGCTTCTTCAATATAGCGCTTTTCATCATCTGTCATGGTAATTGTTTTTACGACATTGGCTCTGGCGATTCTTGCAGCCGTACTGCGTTGTACTTTGCTGGACTCGCTTAGCACTTCAACGCCTTGGCCGAGTAATCTATCTCTTGGCTCTTTAATCAATGGGTGATCCACAGTAAACAGAGCAACGACTATAATGGCTAATACTAAGAATTTTTTCATAATCTGACGCTGATTTGATCTAGCTAACAAAAATCTTGTTCCTAGTGTAATAAACTTGTCTGCTAGGTCGCAACAAGTCTCTCATCATTTATGGTGGGTTTTAGCTCAACTTACTATTAATTATAGAGTTTCAAAGCGTATAATAGTAAGCGCTGAACTATGTCATGGGGCACATTGCAATAGTTTAGCCTGTATTTTTCAAGGTCACTGTAGCAAGTGCATCTCGTTCCAAAGCACTAAGGAGCTTCCATGGAGAACGAAAGAATCAAGGTTAAAAACATACCGTCTGAAGTAAAAATTCAAAAGCCAATAGGTGGCACTGAAGGGAAATCGCTCAATAGCTCTACGCCCGATCGTTTTAATCCTCGTAATCGCATCTATGTCCGGGCGGTGTCTGGCCTACATCAACTGCTAAGAAGGCGTATCGGTTTTATTGGTATGTTGGCATTTATGGCTTTACCTTGGTTAAATTTTCACGGTCACCAGGCGGTGTTGTTCGATATTTTTGAGCAAAAGTTTAATATTTTTGGCATGACTCTATGGCCACAAGATCTGACTATTTTTGCTTTTATTCTGATGATAGCGGCATTTGCTCTGTTCTTGGTGACTACCTTCTATGGCCGGGTTTGGTGCGGCTACACCTGCCCGCAAACTGTTTGGACGTTTATCTTCATTTGGTTTGAAGAAAAGTTTGAAGGAACGGCAAATCAGCGGAAAAAACTAGATCAGAGACCGATGGATTTTGACAAGTTTTGGCGAAAAACCGCAAAACACGGTAGCTGGATACTCTTCTCACTGTATACCGCAATCACTTTTGTTGGTTACTTTACCCCAATCCGCTCGTTGATCCCTGATTTACTTACTTTTTCTGCAGGCTTTTATTCCGTCATTAGCATTGTTGTTTTTACCATTTGTACTTATGGTAATGCCGGTTGGATGAGGGAAATCATGTGTTTACACATCTGTCCTTACTCTCGTTTTCAATCAGCCATGTTTGATAAGGACACATTTACCGTCGCCTATGATAGCGAACGAGGTGAAAGCCGAGGTCCTCGAGGACGTAAGCAAGATCCAAAAGCGCTAGGTCTAGGAGATTGTATCGATTGCAACCTGTGCGTTCAGGTGTGTCCTACCGGTATCGATATTCGTAATGGCTTGCAATATGAATGCATCAACTGTGGTGCGTGTATTGATGCCTGCGATGGTGTTATGGATAAGATGAACTACCCTCGTGGATTGATTGCTTACACTACAGAGCGCAATTTAGAATCATCCAGCGAAAAGACCAAACCAGTACGTGGTAAATTAATCGGTTATTTAATGATTCTGGTCGTTATCACTGGTGCATTAGTTGCGAACATTGCGATGCGTAAACCGATGGATCTTGATATTATTCGGGATAGAAATCAGCTTTATCGTGTCAATATTGAGGGGTTAGTAGAAAATACCTATACCTTGAAAGTGATAAACAAAGCGCAAGTTGAGCAGAAATTTTCTATTGCAATAACGGGTCTAAGTAATTATCAGGTGATCGGTAAACAAGAGGTGCACTTAGCTGCAGGCACGACATTAGATGTGCCACTCTCTGTTGTGATTGATCCATATGATTTGAAAAAGCCAGTGACTGAATTTGAGTTTGTGCTTATTAACCAAGATGATCCTGAAGAGCGGCTGGCGCAGCCGACCAATTTCTTCAAAGGAAGATAATAGAGTAAGGTAAAAGCGAGGTATAAAACCTCGCTTTTTTATAAACATTATGAACGATTTTAGTTTTAACGCACTGACACCGGATCTTATTTTAGATGCGATTGAGGCACTTGAGATATATCCGACAACGGGATTATTGGCCTTAAACAGCTATGAAAACCGTGTTTATCAATTTGGCGCTGAGGATGGCAAGCGCTATGTGGTGAAGTTTTACCGCCCAGCGCGTTGGACGGATGAACAAATTCTTGAAGAGCATGAATTCGCGCTGGCAGCAAAAGAAGCCGAAGTGCCAGTTGTGGCGCCCTTACTTATTGCTGAGCGTAGTCTGCATTTTTATGAAGGTTATCGCTACACGTTGTTTCCAAGTGTTGGTGGACGCCAGTTCGAGCTCGATAATCTAGATCACTTAGAAATTTTAGGTCGCTACCTAGGACGCTTGCATTGTTTGTCGGCTGAGCGAGCATTCGAACATAGACCACAGCTCAATACTCAGCGGTTTTTGGTTGATGCACAACAAACACTGCTAAAAAGCCAGTTAGTGCCTAGTCATCTACATACTCCATTTGTTACTATTCTTGAGCAAGTTATTAACAAAGCAACCTCAAAGTATCAAGTTGCCAAAACGCTTCGGCTTCATGGTGATTGTCATGCTGGAAATTTATTGTGGTCTAGAGACCAATTGATGTTGGTGGATCTTGACGATTGTCAGCAAGGGCCTGCAATACAAGACTTGTGGATGATGTTAAATGGTGACCGCAACGAGCAATTGGTACAGTTAGACACACTACTTATGGGTTACGAAGAATTTATGCCGTTTGATACAAAAGAGCTTGCGTTAATTGAGCCGCTACGCGCCATGAGAATGGTTAACTATATGGCTTGGTTGGCACAGCGCTGGCAGGATCCTGCATTCGAACGGAACTTTTCTTGGTTTGCGACAGACAAATACTGGGAACAACAGATCCTAGCCTTAAAAGAGCAATTTGCCGCATTAGATGAACCAAGTTTGAGCCTATTTCCTTAAAATTAGAGAGAGTAACATGCTAAAAAAATTAAAAGTCGCACTTATCGCATTACTTTTGCCCATTGCTGCGATGGCTTCAGACTTTACCGAAGGTGAGCACTACACAACCTTAACAACCGAACAGAGTAAATCAGAGAAAGTGACTGAATTTTTCTCTTTTTACTGTCCTCATTGTTTTCGCTTTGAGCCAATTGCAAAAGCGATTAAAAAGAACTTACCTGAGGGAGCGTACTTTGAAAAAAGCCATGTAAACTTCCTACGTGGTATTCCTACAGAAACGCAGAGCAATCTTAGCTATGCCTATATTATTGCTGAGCAAGAAGGCAAAGAGGATGTGATTGCTGAGAAGATTTTCAATGCTATTCATGTTGAAGGAAACAAACTGTTAGACATTAGAGATTTAAAAACGCTAATGGAGCTAAATGGGATTACTGCTGAAAAGTTTGATCAGGCTGTAACGAGTATGCCAGTCGTGAGTGCTGAAAATAACATGCTTAAAGCACAAAATAAGTTCTCTGAAGCGGGTGCGCTTACAGGCGTTCCAACTTTTATCGTAAACGACAAATACAGAATCGAAATGAAAGGTATCAAGAGTCAAGAGCAGCTTGATGAATTGATTGCATATCTATTAAAAAAATAAGGACTGGAGAAAGTTATTATGTTGAAAGTATTAAAAGGCTTAGCGGTTGCACTAATGCTTCCTCTTCTTGCTCAGGCTGCGCCATTTGAAGAGGGTGTGCATTATGAAGTTATTGCCGAGCGTGGCACGAAAAAGCCTGAGGTAATGGAATATTTTTCTTTTTATTGTCCAGCATGTAACGCAATGGAAAATTTAATCGTTGACGTTAAACCAAAACTGGACGAGGGTGTTAAGTTTAAAAAGAGCCATATAGATTTTGTCGGTCCAAGAGAGCCTGAGATCCAACAGGTGTTGGCACAAGCACTTGCAACAGCTGAAGTGCTGCCACAAAAAGACAAGATAGTTGCAGCCATGTTTAATCATATCCATGGCAAGCGTGCAAAAATCAATGAACTTGCTGATGTAAAAGATATCTTTATTGCACAAGGTGTTGAAGAAGAGAAGTTTGATAAACTTTATGCCAGTTTCTCTGTTCGTACTAAAGCTTCAAAAATGCAACGTATGCAAAAGACTCTTTCTGATAAAGGCGCGCTAACAGGGGTACCTATGTTCGTGGTAAATGGCAAATACAAGCTATTACTTCGTGAATCTGGTACGACTAAGCCAGAGCAAATTGCTGCTTTGGTGAATTATTTAGCAAAGAAATAAAATCTAATTTGCATTAGACTAGCCCTGCAATTATTGCAGGGCTTTTTTATGTTTAAAGTTTTAGTTTCTAGCTGCTTATTAGGTTATCCGGTGAGGTATGACGCTTCTTCACAAAGCCTTCAAGACAATACCTTGCAGTATTGGCGGCAAAAAAATTGGGTCTTACCGCTATGCCCCGAAGTATCTGGTGGTTTACCAACACCTCGTCCATCGGCTGAAATAGCAGATGGTAAAGTTTTGAGTAAACATGGCGATGATTTTACCTCCGCGTTTGAACTCGGTGCTAAAAAAGCGCTAGCGGCTTGCCTTCAGCACGATATAAAGTTTGCGTTGTTAAAAGAGTCCAGTCCGTCTTGCGGCAGCAATCTGATTTACGATGGTAGTCATACAGGTAAAAAAATAGTAGGGCAGGGGCTGACTGCGTCTTTATTACAGCAATCCGGTATTCAAGTTTTTAGCGAAACTCAACTGCCAGCACTTATCACAGTGATGGCAGCCAGTCGTTAATCGTTAGAGATCACTTTCTCACTAAGTAAACGCCTGATTCAATATGATGGGTATAAGGGAACTGATCGAAAATCGCCATACGTGCGATTTTATGTGTTTCACATAATAAGGCTAAATCACGTTCTAACGTGTCTGGATTACATGAGATATAAATAATGTTGTCGTAGTTGCTAACTAATCGACAGGTCAATTCATCCATACCTGCACGAGGTGGGTCGACAAGAATCGTTTGGCAATCATAGGACTGTAAATCAATCCCATCTAATCGAGAAAACTTCTGCCCTTTCATGGCCTGTGTAAACTCTTCACTCGACATGCGAATAATATCTAAGTTATCGACTTTATTTGCTGCAATATTAAATTGTGCAGACTTTACCGATGATTTAGAGATCTCAGTAGCCAGCACTTTATTGAATGAGCCTGCCAATGCAATTGAAAAGTTACCGTTACCACAATAAAGCTCAAGCAGATCGTTGCTTAGCGGTTCACTAATAGACTGTGCCCAAGCTAGCATTTTCTGATTCACTTCCGCATTTGGTTGCGTAAAGCTGTTCTCAACCTGCTGATAAATATATTCTTTACCGTTAACGCTTAGTTTTTCAGTTACATAGTCATTGCCAAACACAACCTTTTGTTTTCTAGCACGACCGATAAAATCAACTTTGTAGGTTTGCTGCAACTCGGTTCTTAATGTCTGCATGGCAGTCTGCCACGCTTCATCTAACTGCTTGTGATAAAGCAAGCTGATCAGTACTTCCCCACTCAGCGTCGTGAGATAGTCGATTTGAAACAGCTTACGACGCAATATTTCGTTGCCTTTCAGCTGATGTATCATCACCTGCATCATTTCATTGACAAGCGGCGCACCAGGATCAAAGCTATCAACACGGATCTTTTCTTTTGTTTGCTGGTCAAACATGATGTGAAACAGATCTTCACCATCATGCCATACTCTAAATTCACAGCGTTGGCGGTAATGGCGAGATGCAGACTCATACACTTCAAGTGCAGGTGCATTAAACGGTGCAAATTGTGTTGTGATACGCTCAGCTTTATCCGCTAACTGTTGCTCGTATGCTGAATCATCAATTTTTATTACTGCCATGCTAAAACCATCTATGTTGAATTAAGAGGCGCTATTTTAGGGAGCGTTGCTAATTTGTCCAGTCTAGCATCACTGATGCATCTGGTTTGCTGTTTTTTTAATCATTATACTTTAGCTTTGCGCAAATATGCCGATAATCTAACTAATATATTGGAGGGCATACCATGAAAATCGGGCAATTAAATCAGTTGCTCAATCCAGCGATGCAGCATAAGCCTGGAAAGAGCAAAGGGATAGGACCAAATATCCAAATTAATTCAGACAGCTATGCGGGTGATAAATCCAAATTAGCTGCAAAAATTCTTGATGATAAGCTTGCAGAAGCGTTGGGGATTGAGAAGCCGACACAAGACAAAAAAGACAAGCCATTATTTGATTTTGAATCTATTGTCAAAAATGTACTCGATTTTGTTCAGGGTGCAGTGAAGAAAGCCAAAGTCGACGGCAAAAATGATGACGAATTGAAATCCATGCTCGATGGGGCACGTAAGGGCGTGCTTCAGGGGATAGATGAAGCCAGCGAAGAGTTAAAAGGCATGGGGGCTTTTAATTCCGACATCGAAGATGGTATTGAAAAATCACGAGAAGGGATTTTTAAAGGTTTAGATGATTTTGAAAAAGAGCTGTTTGAAGAAAAGTCGCCAAAAGCATTAGCGATCAGTGCCGCGCAGTTTGCGAGCCTCTCTAATCAAGCTGAATATGCATTTACAACAGCTGAAGGAGATGAAGTCGTTATTTCATTCTCCGATGCATATTCTCAGGGGGCTGCTGCGAGTGTCGCTCAAAAAGGTAATGATTATGGCATGGCATATGGCACTAAGTCCTCTCACGAAGTCAGTTTCTCAATTAAGGTAAATGGTGAGTTGAACGAAGAGGAGCAGCAGGCAATTAACGATATGATGGAAGATATCCGTAATGTCAGTGACTCTTTTTTCGGTGGTGAATACGATGAAGCGTTCGATTTAGCAAAGTCGCTTAGTTTAAATTCAGATCAGATCACTAATTTCACGATGGATCTAAGACAAAGTAAAACGTCTGCTGCGATTGCTCAATATCAGCAAGGCAATCCAATGAAAGAGTTAGAGAAGGCATTTATGCCACTGAATAAGCAGCTAGCAGATGTGCAAGAGCAAGCTAAGGGACTTAATGCCGATAATGAGTTGCCAAACCTGCTTGCTTGGATGAATGAAGGTCAGTCGAGACTAAATGAGTTTTTGGATTATGCAAGTAGCTTTTTAAGTAAACTGAATGAATTAAATAAAGAGCAGGTAGAGCAAAAACAAACAAGCTAAGCGAGTTTATTTTCGCGAGGACTCGTGGCAAACTTCATGCTCCATTGATTTGAGGAATGAAGTTTGTCGCATATTTTGGTTTTCGATTCGGGGATAGGTGGCACCAGTGTGCTGTCGCACTTAAAGGCATGTTTGCAGGATGTTTCATTCAGCTATGTTATGGACAACGCTTTTCTCCCATATGGCCTTCAGCCTCAAGAGCTAATCAAATCACGTATCAAGGGACTTATTTGTTGGCAACAGCAATGCTTGGGCAATGTTGATCTTATCGTTATTGCATGTAATACCGCTTCAACATACGCATTAGAAGAAGCCAGAAAATATACCCATATTCCAATTATAGGTGTTGTTCCTGCTGTTAAACCTGCTGCGTCCAGTTCAAAGACCAAGCACATCGCACTATTGGCAACACCGGCAACGTCAAATAATGCTTATACACATAAGCTCATCATGGATTTTACCTCAGGCTGCAAAGTTGAAACTTTGCATTCAACGGAGCTTGTAAGGATCGCTGAGCACTTTTATTGGCATAATGAGTTGGATAAAGAGGCACTGTGCGCGGAAATAGCTCGGCTTAACATTCCAGCCACTGTTGATAGGCTAGTGTTGGGGTGTACACATTTTCCTTTGATAGCTCACGATATCAAGAATTGCTTACAGAAGCATGTGGAGCTGGTTGATTCAGGCAAAGCAATAGCCAACCGCGCAGTGTCATTGTTGGGAAGTCAAATAGTAGTAGGGGAAAAGGTGCCGAGTGCATCGGAAGTGCGTTTCTATGCAACGGCACCAGTAATAGGTAATAAAGAAGCAATCTCTATTATTAATTTAAATAAAGACTAATTAAGCGGGTGAGTGATCCATCTCACCTTCAGGCTTTTGCTTAGCTTCTCTTACTTTTAATGTACGCTGCTGAAATTCACGTTCATTGAGTTGAGTAATCGCCTTTTCAGCATCTTGCTTAGACATCTCAACAAAACCAAAACCACGTCGCTTGCCTGTGTTTTTATCCTTAAGTAGGCGAACTGAAAATACTTGTCCTTGCTCTTCGAAAAGCTCGCGGACAACATGTTCATTGGCTCGATATGGTAGATTACCTACATATAATGTAGTGGTTGATAAGTTTGATTGTTTTTCTTGTTGTGTATCACTTTTTAAAAACTGGCTTATTACACCACCGATGATAATACCTACGGCAAGCATAAGAGCAGCGTCGAGCTGAGTAGAGCTTAATGCAAGATCAACAATGAAAAAGCTCGCTACTGCAATAACCAAAGTGATCAAAATTACTTTATGATCAAAAGACTTCATATAAATATACCAATTAAAAGAAGGTTAAACATTAATTTAACAAATGAGTTAGCTATCTTAACGAGTTAATTAAACTTCGCAATAATTAATATAGTTCTGATAGTAAGATTTGTCCTTTTTTGCATGGTTTTTATACTAAAAAACGGGTTTTGGTCAATGTTTGTTCGAACGATCGAAAAGATCAAAAAAAAGGTTGCACTAAAATCGGATCGCCCTATAATGCGACCCCACTGACACGGGGCGCTACGCTGAAAAGCAAAGCAGCAACGAGTTAGGGTCATG
>NZ_PNDS01000288.1 GCF_005886535.1 Pseudoalteromonas sp. S2755 | reverse complement strand
AGTTTTCTTGTGGTTTTAAGGATATCGTCGGTGCCTTTGGTGATGTTGTTTGGTGATGCTTTTAAACGAGGTAATAATCAGACGGCTTAGGTTATAGTGCTTTGTGTTTTTAATGCCTCAGTCGGTGGGATGCCAAACTGCCGTTTATATGTACGGCTCATCTGAGCGCTATCTGCAAACCACGCGAGCATGGCATCTTGTGTAAGGTTGTTGCCTTGCTGTATGGCAACAACTGAGCAGATCAGCCTGCGCCACAGCACATAATGTCGCCACGCTATC
>NZ_PNDS01000287.1 GCF_005886535.1 Pseudoalteromonas sp. S2755 | reverse complement strand
GGAGGGCGTGGATTGTCAATGTTAGACGGCGCGGGTAGTGCAACTGCGTATGGGTTCCTAGAGCGACAAGCTAGGGCTCTAAATAATGGTTTTTTGAATCGAATGGAGTATGGATTGCCGTTCGTGACCTGTAAACTTGCCGCTTCTCTTGATGTGAAATACGCATTAATCAATTGCCAGAGCAAGTGGATTAACTCAGCTGCAGCGCGATGAGACGTCCAGCGTCCCCAC
>NZ_PNDS01000286.1 GCF_005886535.1 Pseudoalteromonas sp. S2755 | reverse complement strand
GCGATTTCACATCGCGATATGATAAAAGCTCGCCGCGTGAAGCGGCTCCTACCAGAGGTTATAAATTACGTGTAGGAGCGATTTTACATCGCGATATGGCACAAAAGCTCGCCGCGTGAAGCGGCTCCCACCAGAGGTTATATATTGAGTGTAGAAGCGATTTTACATCGCGATATGGCACAAAAGCTCGCCGCGTAAAGCGGCTCCCACCAGAGGTTATATATTGAGTGTAGGAGCGATTTCACATCGCGAAATGGAACAAAAGCTCGCCGCGTAAAGCGGCTCCTACCAGAGGTTATAAATTACGTGTAGGAGCGATTTCACAT
>NZ_PNDS01000285.1 GCF_005886535.1 Pseudoalteromonas sp. S2755 | reverse complement strand
ATAGCTTTTTGTCTTTATTCGTCTCGTTTAACTTATATCAATAGCTACTCAGGGCGTTATATGTGGCTGTTATGCTCGGCGCACTCATTTCCATAGGCGCAGTCGTAGAAGACACCGTAATCCAATTTTCATAAGGACTGTTGTTAACGGTTCAGTTGAATCTAGAAACCATTGCAGTAAAAATCAACTTGCTTTTTTTGATTATAATAACGACTTCGCTCAGCGCAAAAATAAAGCTAACTAATTCATAGTAATAATCAAGGCAGCTAA
>NZ_PNDS01000284.1 GCF_005886535.1 Pseudoalteromonas sp. S2755 | reverse complement strand
TGTGTAGTTTTATCCGGACTTTAGCGAAGAGCCCGCGTATCCGTTGCTAGACCAATACGCTAACCCGCTGTCGGTGGAGTATGCTGATTTTGCCTAGTGGCAGCAACAACAGCAAGATCGCTATCAGGCGGATCTTGCCTATTGGCAAACTGAGTTGCAGCAGTGTCCTGTTGTTCCTGACTTTCCGGTGGAGTTTGAGCGACCACAAGTTCAGTCCCTTGATGGCGAATGGATTCGTCATACCCTTAC
>NZ_PNDS01000283.1 GCF_005886535.1 Pseudoalteromonas sp. S2755 | reverse complement strand
TTGATTTCTTACGTGCAAATAAGTAGATGGCAGCGTGGGGGGTTGAAGCAAGCTTTCATTTCTTAGATAAAGAATTTGTCTATATTGCCATGCGTATTAACCCGGACTACAAAATGTGTAAAGATGGTCGTATAGAAAAACACATTATCCGTGAGGCGTTTGAGGGCTAATTACCCGATGACGTATTCGGTCGCCAAAAATAGCAGTTTTCAGATGGCGTAGGCTATAGCTGGATCGAGTCACTAAAAGATTATGTCAGTCAGCAAGTG
>NZ_PNDS01000282.1 GCF_005886535.1 Pseudoalteromonas sp. S2755 | reverse complement strand
AAAACTCTTTTATGAGCATTCGGCTCTGTATTATCTAAATTAAGAATTAAAATAACACTATTATTGAGTATAGGCAGACTTGAGTTTGACGATGGAATAGCCACTTGTGATCGCATTTCTTTAATCTTTATATTATTCTGCATCTCGCAGTCAATCTCTGCCATAGTAAAGTCACGATCCTGGAAAGGGATCTCTGAGAAGGTTACTTTTGAGAACGCGCCTTTTACCTGGTTCAGTGCTGGTAGAAATGCAGCTTAGGAACCTGAACTTGGAGCTTTGATAATACGGTTGATAATTGGTAACCAAGGCAGTAGCTCGTCTTCATGTTGTTAGATTGTTATTTCATAACCGGATCCATTAAAGCCTACATCTTTACTACCAATTATTATTTATCAATTACA
>NZ_PNDS01000281.1 GCF_005886535.1 Pseudoalteromonas sp. S2755 | reverse complement strand
GTAGGAGGCTGAGCAGTACATATCTCAAGCCCTTGTTGAGTCACGTTTCACAAATGGTGGATTTACATTTGCGTATAGAGCGAATAGGGCTCAACGTCTTGTAGCTGTAATTTTTTATAGTCTTGCATTGATTCAATCGTCAACGGCTCTGCTAATTCTAGCTTGCCCGATTAGATCCAGGTCCAACCCAGTAACAATTTACCATTGGCACTCGAGACCGAAGATATATAATCTCTTTCTATCAGCATTTGATATTGCGTAAATGCACTTTGCATGGCATCCGTCTCACGGGTTTCCAATGCGATTTCCATATCGGACTTTCAAATCAGTAATTGCTCTTTCTCTTAGCTTCTATTATAAAGC
>NZ_PNDS01000280.1 GCF_005886535.1 Pseudoalteromonas sp. S2755 | reverse complement strand
CCAGAGAAACGTCGTCGTCTCGAAGTACGCTTCCCCCATCCGGAGGCTCACCCATACCTAGCTTTCTCAGCTCAGTTGATGGCTGGTCTTGACGGTATCCGCAACAAGATCAACCCTGGCGATTCAATGGACAAAGAATTATACGACCTACCAGCAGAAGATTCAGCAGAAATCCCAACGGTTGCAGCATCACTTGATGAGGCCCTTGCTTCGCTAGATGCTGACCGCGAGGTCTAACCTCAAGGTGGCGAATTCACTGACGACT
>NZ_PNDS01000279.1 GCF_005886535.1 Pseudoalteromonas sp. S2755 | reverse complement strand
AAAAGATGATTGGAACAATTATAGCTTAGACAGCAGATGGAGCGGTGAATGTATATTAACATATGAAATTTTCGGAAAGAAGGCCTAAATGTCTCTTAGAGAAAGTAATCTATCGGGAGATGAAAGAGAATTTAGTAGCCAAGCTAATTAATTGTGAGTGTATACAGAATGATATTTTCTTCCTAAAGAACAGATTACCAGACGCTAGATTCCACATAGTGAACTATTACGAAAATGTTTATTGTACGCTCATAATAAAGGCTTATAGCAATTATTATCTGAACGGGATGTCATCGGAAAATCTTTTCGAAGAAAATAAATAACAAATAGAATATATAATACAGAAGGCTAACGATAAGTTTATCTGGTTTCTC
>NZ_PNDS01000028.1 GCF_005886535.1 Pseudoalteromonas sp. S2755 | reverse complement strand
CCCTAAAACTCTCTGGCTAGACAAGGAAAAAACTAAGTTGTGCTTTAGCAACAATGAGTTGGAACATTCTTTATCCAAACCTCAGGTTAAATAGTGTGTTATTTAGGGGCTAGTCCTCTGCGTTTCAATAGCGCTTCAGTCGTCGGCTCTTTTCCGCGGAATGCTTTGTAAGAGTCCATTACAGGTCTTGAGTTACCAACCGATAAAATATGTTTACGATATTTTTCGCCATTTTCAAGTTTTAGGCCACCGAGCTTTTGCACGTATGCAAAGGCATCGGCTGCTAATATTTCACTCCACATATAAGCATAGTAACCAGCAGAATAGCCGCCTCCCATAGAGTGCGCAAAAAATGCTGATTTATAACGCGGTGGAACGTAGTCGAGGGCGACTCCATGCTTTTTCAGTGCCGCTTGTTCAAATTCATTGATATCAGTGGGTGCATGCTCGGGTGAAATTGTATGCCACTCCATATCTAAGATCGCAGATGCCATGTACTCCAATGTATCGTAGCCCATATTAAAAGTTCGTGAGCGGATCACTTTATCAAGCAGTGTTTTTGGGATAGGCTCCCCGGTTTGGTAATGCTTGGCATAGTTACTGATAACTTCAGGGTGTGCAGCCCAGTCTTCCTCAAAGGTTGAGGGAAACTCAACAAAATCACGAGAAACAGCGGTTCCAGCAAGACTCGGATATTTTACGTCAGAAAACATCCCATGTAAGCCATGTCCCATTTCGTGAAACATAGTTGTCACTTCACTGTAGCTCACAAAGGTTGGTTCACCATCAGGTGCCTTTGCAATATTCATGACATTGATAACCACAGGCTTTTGGTTTAATAACTTAGATTGCCCTACAAATGAATTCATCCAAGCTCCACCATGTTTACCTTCTCTTGCAAAATAGTCGGCAAAGAATATCGCGAGGCTTTCACCATTGTTATCGATCAGTTCATAAGCCTTAACATCTGGATGATACACAGGTAAGTCAGGGCGAGCTTTGAAACTTACGCCGTACAGCTTATTCATGGTATAAAAAACACCATTTTCTAAGACGTTATTAAATTCGAAGTACTTTTTCACTTCTGTTTCGTCTAGGTCATAACGAGATTGACGAACTTTTTCAGCGTAGTATGCCCAGTCCCAAGGTGTGATGTCGAACGATTGCCCTTCGCTTTGAATAAGCGTTTTAATATCTGCAGCCTCCTTTTCCACGTTGGAAACAACGGCTGGCACCATGCTGCCAAGCATGTCGTAAACTGCTTTAGGGTTTCCAGCCATTTGCTTTTCTAGGCCGTAGTCTGCCCAGCTTTTATACCCTAACAGCGCTGCTTTTTCGGCCCTTAACTGTGCCAGCCGGATGATAATTTGAGTATTGTCATTATCACCTGACTGAGCACGATAAGCAGAAGCTTGCCAAATCTGTTGCCTAAGAGCTCGGTTGGTTAAAGACGCTAAAATAGGTTGACGAGTGGTGTTGGTAATACCGATTAAGTACTTGTCTTTATGTCCTGCAGCTTCAGCCGCACGTTTAGTGGCAAGAATTTGTCTTTCTGTTAAACCGTCCAATGTGGCTTTATCATCAACAATCACTGATATGGCAGACGTTTCTGCTAATAGGTTTTGTGAAAACTGGGTAGTCAGAGAGGAATGCTCTTCATTGATTTTGCGAATTTTCTCCTTATCTTCAGCACTTAGTTTTGCGCCAGCTCGCACAAAGTTGGTGTAGTAAACATCCAATAAACGCTTTGATTCCGAGTCCAGTTCGAGTGTGCTGTGATTATCATAAAGCGACTTGATACGGTCAAATAATGCGGCGTTCAAATTGATGTTATCGCGGTGCTCTGCGAGCATTGGGGCTAGTTCTTTTTGTAATTGACGACGCTTTACTGAGCTATCTGTGGCAATTAAGTTAAAAAACACGCTACTGGTTCGCTTTAGCAGTACACCACTTTTTTCCATTGCAACTAAGGTGTTTTCAAACGTAGGCGTTGCAGGGTTAGTTGCAATACGCTCGATTTCTTTGAGGTGCTCTGCCATACCCAGCTTAAATGCAGGCATAAAATGTTCATCTTTGATCTGGTCAAACATTGGGCTTTGGTAGATTAAAGTACTGGCGTTGAACAGTGGATTGTGATGGCGTGATTCACTTTTCTTAGGCACGCTAGATGCCACCTCCGTTGTATAATTTGAACAACCAGAGACAAAAAGCGTGGAGTAAATCGTAACGGCGATGATGGTTTTTTTCATAAACTTCTCAGTATTTTGTGTGATGTTATAGTGTATCTACTTATGTTTGTGTTTGTGGTTGTGTTTTATCGCATAATAATGGCGGTATCATGATTCTTGCATCTTAGGCAGATAAGTGTTTCTTAAGTCAGTTTTTGGGCCGGAAACTTATTATCAATGGCGACAGCATTGTGAGCATGCAAACTTTCTTGGTGTTCAATTTTGAACCAATAATCAACAAATTGTGTGTTTTGCTCTAAAAATTGTTTGACTCGTCGTGCGGCATCTTCACAAAACATTAGGTTTTCTGCATTTAGCTTCGCAAATGCTTGTTCATCTTCACGTTTTACCGCAGTTTGAACTGGCGTGCCAATGGCTTGTTCTAGCGCTTTTATAAGGTTTGGAATGAGTGGTAACGTCCGTTCTGTTAGTTTTACCGTTACGTAAGCGAAAGAGCGCTGGCTATGAGGTGTGGCAATGCTCCCTTGTAGAGAGGTTATCCACGTCATTAGTTCGTGTTTTGAAATCATCTGTTGGGAAAACTGTTCTTCGATCTCTTCACTTAATGCTTGTCTAGAAAGTGCCGCTGAACAAGGGCAGGTACTTGAATAGGCAATAGTAAGTGATAACTCATAGCTAAGCTCTGAGTTTATATACTCACAATTAAGCGTGATAGGGTAACTTTGATAGCCGAATTGATCGCTCAACAATGCTGGTTTATCTATGGTTACTTCAAACTGTAACTCAAGCTTGGCTGCTTTGCTCAATCCTTGTTGAGATTGAACCGACTCTTTTAATAACGCTTCAATCGTTTTAATATTCAAAGGAGTCGTACTTAGTATCTCTCTCAAGCGAATGTATAACCGGGACATATGGATCCCTTTCGCCTCAGGTTTATCAAGGCTAACAAAAATATTTGCAAGAGCGTTAACTCTTTGGCAGGAGGAGCTTGATATTTCCACCTCTAAAGGTATGGCAATTTTTTCCATACCCACCCACTTTAGCGGTAAGGCTGTTGTTGCAAGCTGCCCAGAGGCAACATCAGGTAAAGATACTGTCATATTTATTTCCGACGAGGTTTCTAGGGCCTGTTGATCTTTGCTGTTTGATTTTTGTTCTCCTGAGTGTGTTTTGGTCGCGACGCTCGACTTGCCGCCTAGTAATCTAGGCAAAAGTTGAGCAACAATGAACAAAGCGCACTCAGG
Source organism: Pseudoalteromonas sp. S2755 (assembly GCF_005886535.1). Taxonomy (GTDB): domain Bacteria; phylum Pseudomonadota; class Gammaproteobacteria; order Enterobacterales; family Alteromonadaceae; genus Pseudoalteromonas. The sequence continues at coordinate 72,280 of NZ_PNDS01000028.1, read as the reverse complement.
TGAACCCAAAGGGCAGCGTTTGATTAGCATTTTTACTGTGTTATCGCCTGACTCACATAGAATAACTATGCTACGCAGGCTCTGCCTTGTACAAATACCAATCAAACTGCTGCAAAAACAAACTTGAAAGGTAAACATGCCCTAGCGATTAAAAATTAGTGGCATAGCGGCTGTGGGTGTATTAAGCGGTTGTTGGCCGTCATAAACAAGACTGCCATTCACCCAAGTTTTTAAAACTTTTGCTGAAAAACGGTGACCGTCGAACGGGGTCCAGCCACAGTGATAGTGTGTTTTCTGATGGCAAGTGAGCGTTTCGTGATGAGGGTTCACGAGTACCAAGTCAGCATAGTATCCTTCACGAATAAAGCCTCTATCTACAATGTGATATCTTAACGCTGGATTATGTGCAACCTTCTCAACGAGCTGCTCTATAGATAAACGCTGATGATGCACATGGTCGAGCAAGCTTAACAATGCATGTTCAACTAAAGGTAAACCCGCAGGTGCTTGCTGGTAGGGGAGTTGCTTTTCTTGCCAAGTATGAGGTGCGTGATCAGTAGCGATAATATCTATTTGATTATTTCGTACCGCTGCTAACAAAGCATCACGATCGCTTTTCGCTTTAATCGCTGGGTTGCATTTTATTAGGTTACCCTGCAGTGCATAATCTTCTTGACTGAACCACAAATGATGAACACATGCTTCTGCCGTAATATGTTTGTCGCGAATATCGCCTGAAGGGAATAAGCTCAATTCTTTTTCTGTTGTGATATGCAGTACATGTAAATCGCTACGATATTGTTTCGCTAAAGATACAGCGTACGAAGAGGAAGAATAACACGCTTCGGCGTCACGAATGATGGGGTGATCTTGAATTGTTAGACTGCCACTGCGTCCTATGCACATGGATAAATTCTTTTCAATCACTCTTCCATCTTCACAATGGGTGACAATTAGGGTTGGGCTTTCTCTGAAAATTGCGTCGAGTGCTTGTGGATGCTCAACGAGTAGATCGCCTGTTGATGCCCCCATAAAAACTTTAACACCGCAGTACTTCTTCGCATCTAAACGTTTGATTTGTTCTAAATTATCTTCGGTTGCCCCTAAGTAAAAACTATAGTTTGCAAGCGAACTTCTAGACGCAATCGCGTATTTCTGTTCAAGAGCTTCAATGGTTGTAGTCGCAGGGCTTACGTTTGGCATTTCCATATAGCTGGTGATACCACCTGCCACAGCAGCTCTGGATTCTGAGGCTATATTGCCCTTCTGTGTTAAGCCGGGCTCACGGAAATGTACTTGGTCGTCTATCATTCCAGGGAGTAGAAAATAACCTGTCGCATCCACAATATAGTCATGTGGCTGTGCAGTTATTGAGCTTGCAATTTTGTTTATTCTGTTATCAACGATAAGTACATCACATTCTTGTGATTGGTTCTCGTTGACCACAATTGCATTTTTTATCAGAGTGTTTTTCATATTGTAGGGACCTATTTGTCAAGTTTGGCTTTGCAAAGGTTACATAAGCCAGGCAGCTCTAAGCGTGCATTTGCAGCTGAAAATCCAGTACTTTCTACCGCTTTAAATAGATGCTTGGCAGCCTCTTGAACAGAATCTATTTCTTCTATTTGATGGCAGGATTTGCAGACTAAGATCACGGATAGATGGTGATGGCACGCACCATCTAGACTCTTACAGGCTATATATTTATTTGCAGAATGGATCCGGTGTGCCAGATTGACTGATTCTAAGAATTCAAGAATGCGGTACACGGACATTGCTAGAATAGGAGAGTTGGTGCTTTTATTGTATTTGTCAGTAAGTTCATACGCTGATAGCGGCTCGACTGTTTGCAATAATATTTCTAGCACACCCTGTCGTTTTTCAGTTAAACGCAGCCCTAACGATTGGCATTTTGCTTGAGCCTGTTTGAGAATAAAGTTTCGTTGAGTTTTGTTCACGGCAATGACGACATAATCCATTCAACTGTTGATATAATATAACATATCGAGCACAATTGATACAATATAACATTTATTGGAGTCGTTATGTCTAAACTATCAACAATATCCTTGCTCGTTGCTGCACTGTTACCTCCAAGTCTTGTAGCAAAGTCTATAGAAGGTACAGTCGTCAATAAAGTTGGTAAAGGGATTGCAAATGCATCAATTGAGGTCGAAGGAACTGATATTCGCGTACTCACAGATAACAATGGTCATTTTCAAATTTCGGGTGTTGGGCTTGGAAATAAACAGATCCATGTAAGAGCACCTGGTTTTGCTCATCTGCATAAGGCGCTCACTCTGGATCAAAGTGGCGTTAAAAACGCAATGCTAATGTTAAATCGTTCTCCAATAGAAGTTATAGATATTGTTGCTACCCCTGTACATATGTCGGCGATGGAATCGGCAGTTCCAGTTAGTGTTTTGTCAGGTGAAACATTGCGTCGACAGCAAACCGCTACACTAGGGGATAGCTTAGAAAAACTGCCTGGCGTCAATACAAATTTTCACGCCAAAGTAGCAAGCACACCAATTATTCGAGGTTTGAGTGGCCCGCGAGTGTTGGTGACGCAAAATGGATTAGATGTCAGTGATGTATCTAGAGTTGGTCCTGATCACTCAGTCGCCTCCGAAGCTTCAACGGCTCAACAAATCGAGGTGTTGCGAGGACCTGCAACTCTTTTTTATGGTAGCGGTGCGATTGGGGGAGTGGTTAACGTCGTCGATACAAGAGTTCCAACCGATAATACAACTCGCGGAGAATGGAATCTGGAAAGTAACTCTGTTGATGACCAAAATACAGCCTCGTTTAATGCGACATCGGGTATTGGTTCTGTGGCTTTATATGTTGATGCATTCTGGCGAGAATCTAATGATTACGAAGTACCTGTTCCTGCTGAAATTCATGAGCATAGTGAAAGGAATAACAGTGGTGAACATCACTATAAAGTAGCAAATAGTGCTGAAGAGTCTGATGGTTTTACTGTTGGCTCAAGTTACTTATTTGATCAAGGTTATGTCGGTGTGGCTGTTGAGAAATTTAACCGCAAATACGGCATTCCGGGACATACGCATGGTGATGAAGAAGCACATAATGAGGCTGAAGAGCAGGTTTTTGCCGACTTAGCACAAACAAAAGTGCAACTATTAAGCGAGTACAAGTTTAACAAAGGTTGGCTTGATAAAGTGAATGTGCGTGCTGGTTTTACAGAGTATGAACATGCTGAAGTTGAGCACGGCATGGTTGGAACAATATTTAAGAATGATACCAATGAGTTAAAGGTTGATTTACTACATCAGCCTCTGTCTGCTTGGACTGGTGGGGTAAGCTTACATTACAAACACAGTGATGTTGAGGCTCAAGGTAGTGAGGCGTTTACGCCGCCATCTGATACCCAAACACTTGCGATAGGGGTAATGGAGGAAAGGCGGTTTGGTGATTTTTTAGTGCAGTTAGGTGGTCGTATTGAGCAAGTGGAGATCACCGCAAGTAATGTGCCTTTACCGAGTATTGATGCCCACTCGCACGATACTGAAATGCATGACCACATCGGTCACGATTCAGAAGCAACAAAGGTATATGCGGTTGAGCATCAGTTTACCCCTGTCAGTTTATCTTCGGGTCTTGTATGGGACTTTGCGCAAAATTATAACCTGGGGTTATCTGTTTCACACTCTGAACGAGCTCCTTCTTCATCGGAGTTATTTTCCTTTGGTCCTCACATAGGAACTGGCACTTACGAGGTAGGAGCGTTGTTCAAAATGGATGAGCACGGTCATTTTGAACTCGATGAGCAAAGCATAGCGCTAGAAAAGTCGCACAATATTGATATTACACTGCGAAAAACCCAAGGCGATATAGGCTTTATTTTTAATACTTTTTACAACCAAGTAGATAACTACTACTATCAAATAGAAACTGGGTTGTACGCCCAGAGCGGCCATAGTCACGACCACAATCATGAACATGAGCACGATCATGCTTCCGAATTACCTATTTATTTATTCAAGACAGATGATGTGGTTTTGCACGGTTTTGAAGCGCAAGTTGCTTGGCAATTGACCGACGAGTTGAAAGTTGATGTTTTCTCTGACTTTGTGCGCGCCAGATTAGAAGAAGGCGGCGATTTACCTCGTACACCACCTCTGCGCTTTGGGTCACAGCTAAGCTATCAGACGGATAATCTCAGTGCACATATCCACATTACTCGATATCAAGAGCAGGACCGGATTGCACCAGAAGAAACCGCGACCGACGGATATACCTTAGTTGATGCTAGCATCTCTTATGATCTTTCTGTGTTAAATCAAGATCTCTCTATTTATCTTAGAGGGAGCAATCTGACGGATACAGAAGCACGAGTACATAGTTCATTCTTAAAAGATATAGGCCCTCGTCCGGGACGCAGTTTCGCGCTTGGTATTCGCGGCTATTTTTAGTTTTAGCAGGTTAAACCATTGTGTACCTGCTGGTTAAAGCCACACAGGTACACAAGTCACTGAGTTGTACAACAACATAAATCTTATCTATATGTAGCACGAGATTATTACCGACACGACTACGATCAGCAGGAGAAATTATGGTTTCACGTCGAGGGTTTTTAAGGGGGGCTGGCACCCTCGCATTTATCGGCCTTTCTAAAAGCGCATTTGGCAGAGTGTCACTATTAGACTTTAACACAATGATAGCTGGGTATGGACCGTTGATCACCGACCCCAATGGTTTACTCGATTTGCCCCAAGGTTTCAGTTATCAAATAGTATCAAGCCTTGGAGATAAAATGTCCGATGGTTTTACTGTACCTGACAAAGCCGATGGTATGGGTTGTATTGCTTTAGATGAAGAGCGGGTTGCATTGATCCGCAATCATGAATTGAAACCAACAGATTTAGCAAAAGCCGAGAACAGTATTCGCCAGCATAAAAGTGAGCTTGCTTTTGATACAAATGACTCAGGCATCGCGCTTCCAGGTGGCACAAGTCATATTGTCTATAACCTAAAAACACGCCAAAAAGAACAAGAATATTTATCCTTGGTTGGCACTATTCGTAACTGCTCTGGTGGAATAACGCCTTGGGGGAGTTGGCTTACTTGTGAAGAAACAACTGCAACTAAAAATGATGGTTTTACACAAGATCACGGATATATTTTTGAAGTACCAGCGACTGCAAAGGGTTTAATTAAGCCACAACCTCTCAAAGCAATGGGGCGGTTTAATCATGAAGCTGCTGCTGTTGATCCCAAAACAGGTATTGTTTATCTCACGGAAGACCGGGGAGACAGTGTGTTTTACCGCTTTATTCCAAACGAAAAAGCAAAGCTCCACAAAGGCGGGAAACTACAAGCGTTGGCAGTGAAAGAAAGCCCGCAATTTGATAGTCGAAATTGGAATAAAAAAGCGATGCCACTTCATCAGGAGTTTATTGTTGAGTGGATAGATTTGGACGACCCGCAAAGTGCTAAAGACGATTTACGGATCCGTGCTTATCGAAGTGGAGCTGCGCTATTTGCTCGAGGTGAAGGGATCCATTGGGGTGAAAACGAGCTGTACTTTTGTTGTACCAATGGCGGAAAAAAGCAGCTAGGGCAAATCATGAAGTATCAGCCATCTGAGTTTGAGGGAACAGAAAAAGAACGTCTCAATCCAGGAAAGTTGTCGTTATTCGTGGAAAGCGCTAGCCAGTCTCTCTATAACTTTGGTGACAATCTTACCGTGTCGCCACAAGGACATTTAATTGTTTGTGAGGATCAGTATTCCGATGTTGTAGATAACTATCTAAGAGGCGTAACCCCAGGGGGAGAATTCTATAATTTTGCACGGCTAGCTAAGCAAACTGAGCTCGCCGGCGCTTGTTTTTCACCAGACGGCAAGACTTTATTTGTTAATGTGTACTCACCAACGACAACATTGGCGATTGTGGGGCCATGGGAGCACTTTAATCATATAAAAAATAAAGAGCCTCTCTAATTTTAATTTGTTGAATTAGGGCTTGTTGAGCTTTTCGCTGTTTGATTTATATTCTCATAAGTGTATTTTGGTCGCGACGCTCAACTTGCTGCTGAGTAATCTAAGCAAAATTTACATCGTGAAAGTGAGCTATTGATATTGATGCTATTATCAATGAGGCTCCTTTTCTTTACGTTGTCTTGTCGTTAAATTATCAGCCACAAATGCGCCTCGTTGTCCTCTGGTTTTTGCTGGCCCAACGGTACTATCTTTTAAAGTTTGTAGCTCAGCACTGGCATTTAATGCAGCACCAAAAATAATGATGTATGCACTCAAGTATAACCACATCATCATAATGACGACACCTCCCAATGAACCATAAGTTTCATTATAAGAAGCGAACTGCGCGACATAATATGAAAATCCCAATGACGCTAAGATCCATAAGCCGGTTGCGGTAAACGAGCCGAGTGTTATCCAGCGCCATTTTGCGGCTCTGCGATGAGGCGCGTAACGATAAACAAACGCTAAGGAAAAGTGAAATAGTACCGCTAAAATAGACCAAGTAATTAGCTGTATTACAGAGTCCAGTGCTGTGGTAAATCCTACGAGGTTAAGCACAATCGGTAAAATTCCGATAATAGACAGTGCCACAATCGCGACGAAAATCGCCCCCACAGAAAACAAAAAGCGCACCACTAGCGCTTGCAAAAACTGCCTTTTATTGTGCTCATGATACGTAATGTTGCAGGCTGTAATCAACGCTTGGCAGCCTTTACTGCTACTCCAGATTGTTAAAAAGAGGGTAAAAATAGCACCTAGACTTAGGCTCGCCTGCGATTTTTGAGTGAGCGCCTTGAGTTGTTGCAACATAATTTCTTGACTGGATGGTGGTAAGAGTTCAATAAGCGGCAGTAGCTGATCAACCATTTCTGCAGGAGAAGAAAAATAGGCATAGATAGAAACAACGGCCGCTAACGCAGGAAATATTGCCAGCAGGGCATAAAATGCCACTCCAGCGGCAACCAGAGATAAATTATCTTGGGATAAGCTGTGGTATAGCCGTTTACTGACATCCCACCAACCGAGTGCTGGAATCTCACTTGGCCTGTCTGCATTAAAGCCATGTTTATGAGCTGCCATTAGTCTTTCCTAAATCAATTCTGGGCCTGTTGTTCTAAAGTGGTATACAGCAAAAGGTCTGCCAATCTCGTTTGGCGTTATATTTGCTACTAGTTAACTCGTGATCTTGTCAATAAAAACCCAAAGAGTGCAATATGGAAATCAATAATCTTATTAAAAATCAAATTATTAATATGATTCAGACGGCAGCTTCTAGCGAAGCGACTGAAGCCGTGAGCACATCAGATACGCTAAGTTTAAGCACACAAGTTGTGCACTTTTTACAAACCGCATGGCAATTATTACCTGCTCTGGCGCTGGGAGTTGTGGTTATTGTGCTTTGTTATTATTTAGCACGGCCAATCTCTTATCTTTTGATTAAACCCGTAGGTTATGTCAGTAAAAGTCGATTATTGCATCTCGTCACTCGCCGTTTTATCAGCGTGTTAGTCATATTTTTTGGCATTTATATCTTTTTGCGCTTGGCCGGGTTAAGTGAGTTTGCCGTCGCAGTAATGAGTGGCACTGGGCTTGTCGGTCTTATTCTTGGGTTTGCATTTCGTGATATCGCTGAGAACTTTATTTCGAGTATGTTACTTAGTGTCCAGCGCCCATTTAGAATTGATGACGTTATCGAAGTCGATAACCGTTTGGGGATTGTTAAAAAAGTCACCGCCCGCGCAACCACCTTAGTTGATTATGATGGCAATCACATTCAAATACCCAATGCTACCGTCTACAAGAATGTAATTAAAAACTTTACTGCCAATCCCAAAACACGTGGACACTTTAAGATTGGTATTGGCTATGACAACGATATTCGCCTGACGCAGCAAATTGCAATTGACTTACTTAAAGAACAAAGTGCGGTTTTAAACGACCCGCCACCACAGGTTCTACTCGAAGCATTAGGCTCCGCGACTATCAATCTTACCATATATTTTTGGGTCAATAGCGAACAACATAGCCCGATAAAAGTGGCGTCTCAACTTATGCGAGAAACCGTTAATTGCTTTACCGAACACGGTATTAGCATGCCTGACGATGCTAGAGAGCGGATAATTATAGCTGCAAATAATGAAACACCAGGATCAATCAAAGAAGCGACTAGTAATTCGAGTGGCAAAGGAGCCTCCGTGAAACAAAAGAATAAACCCACAATAACAGCAGTAGATGCGGATATTGACGATGTAAGTAGCGATGCGGATGAGATCAGAGAACAAGCTGAACATGCTCGAAGCCCAGAAGAAGGGGACAATATAATTTAGCAGTAAATTAGGTTCTCGCCTGGCTCACATAGAATCACTATGCTACGCAGGCTCTGCCTTGTATAAATACCAATCAAACTGCTGCAAAACCAAACTTGAAAGATAAACAGACCCTAGGTGTTGAAATGTGTCATGGCTGATTTAGTTTATTTCGGACTGTCGATTCATCACCCTGATCTAGATAAACAACGCTATCGAGCTTTACGTACTCGATAGCAAAATACTGGTTTCACTATTTAAAATGCCATCAATCTCTCGAACTTGCCTCAGTACACCATCGAATTCACTGAGGTTAGCGGCTTGCACTTCAGCGATTAAATCCCATGCCCCGTTCGTGGTATGAATTTTACTGAGTTCAGGGATCCCCCGCAGCACATTAATCACTTGGGTAGTGGACTTACCAATCACTTCTATCATCATGATAGCGCGCACCAGCTCGGATTCGATATGTTCATGAACCCGAACTGTAAAGCCTTGAATTGCACCACTGGAAATGAGTCTATCTAAACGGTTTTGTACGGTGCCACGCGACACATCGAGCGTCGTGGCTAAGGTTGAAATGGCTGCTCGGCCATCTTTGCGCAATTCAGCAATCAAGGCTTTATCAAGCGCATCATATAGATAAGGAGTCATAGTACGGCTTTGTGGTTTTTTGTTGTATTAGTCTATTTGTATAATTCAACTTAGCAAAGTGATAGAAAATTGCACGAATTGTATAAGATTTTGGCATTTAAATTGTCTTATGGTGTGGTTACACTGATATTGAGTATGACAACGCCCAAATGATGAGTGCAGTATGACAACGATATTCCAAGCACCTCGAGCGGTGGTGATGATCCGCCCACACCATTTCACTTCGAATCCACAAACCATGCAAGATAACGCGTTTCAGCAAGCTTGCAGTGAAAACAATCCTAACAACAGAGCCTATGTTGAGGTCAGTAACGCCGTGCAAGCATTAGAGTTGGCTGGCGTGAAAGTGCACTTATTTGAAGATACCTCCACAGACACGCCAGACTCGGTCTTTCCAAATAACTGGTTTTCGACGCATAGCGATGGTCAGTTAACGATTTATCCTATGTACGCCTTGAATCGACGATTGGAGATCCGTCGCGATGTTATCGATTTTCTGAGTGCTCACTATCAGGTGACAAACATCAATGATTATAGTCATCTAACCGCAGAAGAAATATTCCTTGAAGGCACCGGCTCTATGGTTATCGATCATCAAGCAAAAGTGGCCTATGCGGTAGAATCCAAGCGCACTAACGCCGTGTTAGTTAATCAGGTTTGTGAGCAGTTGGGACTACAGGCAGAAATATTTAATGCCTATGATAAGAATGAAGTGCCTGTCTATCACACCAATGTCTTAATGTGTGTCGCCACCGATTTCGCCATGATATGCCTAGATATGGTGCCAGAATATCAGCGGGCACAGCTTATTAACCGTTTTACGCAAAGCGGCCACACCCTGATTGCGCTATCTTATCAGCAGATCCAACATTTTTGCGGCAACGCGATTGAGTTGCAAGGCAGTATGGGACGCATACTCGCGCTTTCCACAACGGCTTATCAGGCGTTGTTGCCTGAGCAAATTGCTGTCATCGAAAAGTCAGCTAAGCTAGTTGCTATTGATATACCGACAATTGAAGCCGCAGGTGGCTCGGTGCGTTGTATGATTGCTGGAGTCCATTTAAATAACCGTTAAATAATACTAGGGCCTGTTTACCTTTTAAGAAGGTCAACAGGCCCTAGATAAACGGCAAATAATAATAAAACAGGAATCGCCTATGTTTGAAAGTGCAGTTAAGAGTATCAATGGGCTTTTATGGGGAGAAGGCCAGATACTTATTTATATCCTGCTATTTGCAGGGTTTTGGTTCACTATTCTTTTGCGAGGGATACAAGTTGTAAAGTTTCGTCACATGTTTAGCCTGTTACGGGGCAGCAGTCAGGGTGATAGCAATACAATCAGTTCATTTCAAGCCTTATGCACAGGGCTATCAGCTCGAGTTGGAACTGGTAATCTTGCAGGTGTTGCAGTTGCTATCTCTCTTGGTGGCAGTGGTGCGATATTTTGGATGTGGATGATAGCTATTTTGGGGATGGCAACAGGCTTTGCCGAAAGTGTACTTGGGCAAGTCTATAAAGTGCGTGATAGCCAAGGTGAGTTTAGAGGTGGTCCTGCTTATTATATTCACATGGGATTGGGAAGTCGGGCGTTTGCAGTATGCTTTGCCTTTTGCTTGTTTTTGGGATATGGATTTACCTTTAGCGCGATGCAAACCAATACCATCACCGATGCGCTCAATAATGCGTTTGATATTCCAACCTTCTACTCAGGTATTGTGATCACAGTCCTTGCTGGCTCGATTATTCTTGGTGGCTTCAAAGCGATTGCGCGATTTGCTGAAAAGGTAGTGCCAGTAATGGGATTAGTCTTTGTCCTTGCGGCTATTACTATTACCGTGATGAATTACTCACAGGTCCCAGCCATGATCAAAGATATTTTGCTTTCAGCTTTTGGCTTGCAAGAAGCGGGCGCTGGCGCACTTGGCGCAGCTATCAAAAATGGTATTCAGCGCGGACTCTATTCTAACGAGGCGGGAGCGGGTAGTGTGCCGCACGCATCGGCAAGTGCGTCGCCAATTCCCAATCACCCCGTGACCCAAGGTTATATTCAAATGCTAGGCGTATTCTTTGATACCATAGTGTTGTGTAGTTGTACGGCCGTGATCATTTTATTGGCAGACATAGATATTGGCAGAGAGATGGAAGGCATAAGGCTGACACAATCTGCGATGACCGCGCATTTAGCAACTGGGGGCGTGTACTTTGTCGCGGCGGCGATCACTTTGTTTGCTTTCACCTCTGTAGTGGCTAATTACGCTTATGCTGAAAGTAACTTACACTTATTCCATCTGGATAATAAAGTTGGCCGTTCAATTTACACCGCATGCTACTTATCTATGATGTTGTGGGGCGCTTCGGCAACGCTAAAACAGGTATGGGATCTTGCCGACATCGCATTGGGTTTAATGACGGTGGTGAACGTTACTGCCATCGTGCGTCTTACACCGACTATCTTGGCGGTGACAGCTGATTATCATCAGCAAAGAGCAAAAGGGAAAGAGCCTGTATTCGAGGTCGATAAGGTCAAAGTGCAAGGAGTTACTGAGTCTGGCATTTGGGGTGAAATTAATGCAAAGCGTTCAGCCTAATACGTTTTAGATGGAATAAATGAAGGCCGAATTTTTCCGGCCTTTATTTATTCTTTAACTTTTTAAATTAGAAAGTATTGCCAAGCTTTCAATCATACACCTTATTTAAATTTTTTATATTCAGTGTATACTTCCGCCCGCTTTTCACTTCAATATTTCAAACTAAATATTGCTTCCTTTTTAATCTTTAAACACCGATGTGATAATGAAAAAACAGTTATTTGGACTGGCAGTACTATCGTTGCCTATGTACGCGAAGGCTGATATTGCCATATTTTCAGAAGTACTTTTTGGTAAAGCCAATAATGAATTTTATGCCGAGCAAGAGTCTGATTTAGGATATAAGCGTGCGTCATCCGCTAATTCTGATTCATGGGGGCTGAGGCTCGGTGTTGGGCTTACAGATCGTTTAGCACTTGAAATCGCACAGCATTTTCATGGAGAGTCACTAGCTGAATACCCCGTTCACGTTTCTAACACACACTCTGGAATCTATCAAAACCCATATGACTACTCATATAGAGCCAGATTTCCTATTGATACCGAATCTCTGAGGTTGGGAATTAAGGGAAGGATTGAGGTGTCTACCAATATTAATGCAAATATAAGAGTTGGAATGGCACATTGGCAATACAAAGATGTGATCCCTGCACAGTTGGTTCCTACAGGCAGCAGTAGTTCAGGTGATAGCGGTAATGATATTTATACCTCGATAGGTGTTGAGTATCGACTAACAGATAATCTCTATGTTGGTTTGGAATACTCTCTTTTGAATATTAAAGAATCAAAAGAATATGACAACACAGGCGTAGTTCAATATGAGCATAATTTGCACGATATATCCATGTTACTTGGTTGGGCTTTTTAATACGCTGATATTCGAAGTAGAGAAAGGTTATTTTTAGAACTGTATTTAGAGTGGGGCGAATTGAGCAATTCACCCCATCAATTTTGACAAGAAAGTTAGATGTACTGTCAGTGACGAAGTTATTTAACCTCAATAGGTGTTATAACCAGTTACCAGCCGTCGTAACGCTTTCTACGAGATAAAAATAGCGTCAGGATCACACCGATAATAATGCCACTGATCCCAATGATGCCACCGTAAGTGAGCAACTGGTGTTGTTCTTTTTGGACTTTTTGCTGCTGTGCTAAACGTTCATCTTGTAGCTGCTTTTCAAGCCCTGAAATAGTGTCTTGAAGTGAAGCATTTTCAGCTAGTAAATTGGTATTGTTTTGCTGCAGCATTGGAAGCTGCTGCTGGGCATCGTTCAGTGCCTCTTGAGTTTCTACCAAGGTTTGGTTAACCGCCTCTAATTGTTGCTTTAAACCCGGTTCTGTGGTGACAAACTTACTTTCTACCCAACCTTCTCTTGCTTTATCATCTTTTATTTGGACAAACTCGTCATTAGCGCCACTCAAAATAGTGATTGGCGTACCAGCATCAACAGAACCTAAAATTCGATAATTTTTACTTGGACCTGTGTGCATGAAAATAAAAAGATTGTCACTAATATAGCCGTTTGGTGTTGTCGCGTTTACTGCGCTATTTTCGTCTGGCTCTTCAGCAAAGCTTACAAAGCTGGTGAAGAGCAGGCTCGCAATGATAAATTGCTTAAAGTTGAACATGCGTTGGCCTTTTATTCTTTGGGTCGTAAAGTTTACAAAATAGTAGGGATTTCGCGGCCTAATAGCAAGGCTTTGTTTATTTTGAATGACGCGAAATAATTGATTACATAATGAAAATTGCAGCATTTAACGCAATGATACGGTGTTATTAATCTGCTGACGTTCAACGAAATTAGCCAGGCTATCTATTGATTTAGCGCATATTTGGTGCACTTCTCATCGGATAAAAAGATTGCAAACTTAGCCTCCTTTGTATATTTTGATCCTCCCTTAGACAAATAGGTAAAACACTGCCCTAATGGACACTGAAATAGAACTGAAATTTTTGGTTTCAGATAATGAAGTTCCGCTGATCCCTGCACTCATCACACAGTTTGCAAAAACGGTCACTAACAAGCCTGCTAAAAACTTAACTAACGCCTACTTTGACACGCCAAATCGTGAATTGCGTGCGCTAGATATTGGCCTAAGAACACGTTGTTGCAATGATGAATGTGAGCAAACGATTAAGCTTGCGGGAGAAGTTGTAGGAGGGTTACACCAACGACCTGAGTACAATTTACCTATTCAGTCAGGACGTCCTGATCTGTTAGCGTTTGACGCAAATATTTGGCCTCACGGCATGCAACTTGAGCCTATTGCAGAAAACATATTCCCGATCTTCAGTACGAATTTCATTCGTCGTACTTGGTTAATCGAAACAGATTCAGGAACCAAAATTGAAGTCGTGTTGGATAAAGGGGAAATAGCAGCTCAAGGGAAGATGGAGCCAATCAATGAGCTTGAAATAGAGCTGATTGAGGGAAACAAAGAAGATCTTTTCTTATTAGCCGACCATCTAATTAAACAAGCTGGTATGCGTTTGGGGCTATACTCAAAGGCCGCCAGAGGATATCGAATTGCCGATGATAAGCCTCTAAAACCAAATAAGTTTATAGGGTTTGTGCCGCTTAAATCTCAGGTAACGCAAGAGCAAGCGTTAATTGCGACAGTCAGTTACGGTATTCAGTTCGTCCAGAAGCACGAGCAATGTTATTTTAATAAACCAAGCCTCAAGACGTTAAAGCGCGTTATCGATGGGGTTTCGCTTATTCGTCACGCGTTTTGGCTGTTCGATGACATCGTTGATAAAAGTTCGACTGAGAGTATTCGGAACGAGTTAAAATGGTTGTTGTCAGAACTTGCTTGGGTCGAAAATGCAATTCACTTAAAAACCTACACTTCAAAGCGCCATGCTTATCATAAGAAACTTAATCAGTTTCCTGAATTGGCGCAGGTCATTACCGATTTGCAAGATGTTCAGCCGACACCGACAGACATTGAAGATTTATTTCATTGTACCCGCTACAACCGTTTGATTCTCTCACTTACTCGCTGGCTTGTTGATAGGGCATGGCGTAAAAACTGGGATCAAAAAGCACTAAGTGCAGCAGAGCTACCTGTCACAGAAATCGCAAGCCAATTATTTGATAAAGACTGGCAAGAGCTGAAAAACTTGCTTCCACAGGGTAAATCGCTTTCTGAAAGAGATTATTTACATGTGAGAATAAAGCTAGAAAACACGCTACTAAGCGGTAACTGTCTGGGCAAGCTTTACGATAAAGAAGCGCGCAAAGCGTTTAGAACGCCTTGGATTGATATAGTGTATGGTATTTATGAGCTAGAAACACTGGCGTATTTATATCAGCTCTGCCAAAGCCAAAATACAGACGAGCTTCAAGAAGTGCAGGCATGGCTCAAGCAAAAATCTGACTTTTTGATAAGTGCTATGGAGCAAAGTAGACAATCTTCCATGTATAGCGAACCGTATTGGTTCTAACCAGATTAAGCGGGGTTTTACCCCGCTTTTTTGTATCACCTCATTATAATCAATACAGCAAATATCAGGCGATGAACTAAACTTTGATGTATCACTTCCTGAGGTAGCCCAATGATCAATATTGACGATAAAGTGCTGAATGATTTGCGCGGTGGGTTTAACTTACCTGCTAAGCCTGAAATATTACAAGCTTTACAAAATGAATTATCACAACCTGAGCCTGAGTTATTTACCGTGGCGAATATTATTGCGGCAGATGTTGGTGCGTCAGCTGCGGTATTAAAGGTAATTAATTCGCCAGCTTATGGTCTTGCCCGTACAATCACAGATATAAAACAAGCTGTGATGTTTTTAGGCGTTAGCTGTATTACGCAGCTAGTGACAGGGTATTTGCTTAAAAACGCGTTTGAGCAATCAAAATGTTGTATTTCACTGCAGCAGTTTTGGGATAACGCCGCGGATATTTCAAAAGCAGCAATGGTGGTGGGGCATCATTTAAAAGCATCATTACCCATGGAGAACTTACAGCTGCTCGGACTGTTTCACGATGCAGGGATCCCTGCAATGGCTGTAAAATATCCTGACTATGCAGAGGTAATAAAACAGTCTATAGAGCGCCCTGAGCAAACACTGATTTACTACGAGCAGCAAAAATATCCGGTGCCTCATACTGTGATAGGTTACTTTCTTGCGACGTCTTGGCACTTACCCAAAGAAATATGTCAGATGATTTTGCGCCACCATGACGTTAGCTATCTTGAAGAGCAAAAAAATGCGCAACACATGCAAACCTTTGCGGCACTTAAACTGGCTGAAAACCTTTGTTTTGAAGCAAAACACTTTAGAAGCGCAGCAGATTGGTATCTATTCAAAGACAAGGTGATGATTGAGCTTAATTTGCATGAAGATGAGTATCAAAACTTGAAAGATGATGTCGACGAAGTATTTATCGGGTAAAGGATTAACCGTAGGCATTAAAAAGGCGCACTAGGCGCCTTTTTTACTTTTTGCAGCAGGGGATTATAGGCCTGCTGCTGCACGCAGTGCGTCAGCTTTATCTGTTGCTTCCCAAGGGAACTCTTCACGACCAAAGTGGCCGTAAGCAGCAGTAGGCTGATAAATTGGACGCTCAAGGTCTAGCATAGTGATTAGACCGTAAGGACGTAAGTCGAAGTGCGCGCGGATAAGTTCGATTAAACGCGACTCATCAAGCTTAGCTGTACCGAAAGTTTCTACGCTGATAGAGGTTGGCTCAGCAACACCGATTGCGTAAGACACTTGGATCTCACACTTGTCAGCAAGGCCAGCGGCAACAATGTTCTTCGCAACGTAACGCGCTGCGTAAGCAGCAGAACGGTCAACTTTTGATGGATCTTTACCAGAGAATGCACCACCACCGTGACGTGCCATACCGCCGTATGTATCTACGATGATTTTACGACCAGTTAGACCACAGTCACCCATAGGGCCACCGATAACGAAACGGCCAGTTGGGTTGATGAAGAACTTAGTTGCTTCAGTGATAAGCTCTGCAGGTAATGTAGGCTTGATAATAGTTTCCATCACGGCTTCTACAAGGTCAGCTTGTGATACAGAATCACAGTGTTGTGTAGATAATACAACTGCATCGATACCTACAGCTTTACCGTTTTCGTATGCGAAGGTTACCTGAGACTTAGCGTCTGGACGTAACCAAGGTAGTGTGCCGTCTTTACGAACTTGCGCTTGACGCTGAACTAAACGGTGTGAGTATGTGATTGGAGCAGGCATCAGTACGTCGGTTTCGTTACACGCGTAACCAAACATTAGACCTTGGTCACCAGCACCTTGCTCTTCGGGACGGGTACGGTCAACACCTTGGTTGATATCAGGTGATTGCTTACCAATGGTATTCAGGATTGCACATGAATCAGCGTCAAAGCCCATGTCAGAATGCGTGTAACCAATTTCACGCACGGTCTTACGAGTTAACTCCTCGATATCAACCCAAGCGCTAGTCGTGATTTCACCACCAACCATAACCATACCGGTTTTAACGTAAGTTTCACACGCAACACGTGCTTTTGGATCTTGCTCAAGGATGGCATCTAGAACCGCATCAGAGATCTGATCGGCGATTTTATCTGGATGGCCCTCAGAAACAGATTCAGAAGTAAATAAATGTTTAGCCATTGTATTTATGCTCACAAATATTGCGCTTCACAAACATCAGGGACAGCGCGAAAAATTAAGGGGCGTATTCTAACCAAAAAACCTAGGCATTGACTAGTTATTTTACGCCTAGACGTCCAAAATTGTGCAAACTTTTTTAATGGTCGGAAAAAGTCTGTCTGTACCCGTTTTTTTATGGCCTTTGCCGTTGCAGTTAGCCATATAAATAAGTAAGAATGGGCTCAACCCCCGCGAAACACATTTAAAGGTAGGAGAATTCATGCCATCTCGCAAAGAACTTGCTAATGCAATTCGCGTTCTTTCCATGGACGCTGTACAAAAGGCCAAGTCTGGCCACCCAGGAGCCCCGATGGGCATGGCGGACATCGCAGAAGTACTTTGGCGCGATTTTTTAAAGCACAACCCAAGTAATCCTGATTGGTTCGACAGAGATCGCTTCGTATTATCAAACGGTCACGGCTCAATGTTAATTTATTCATTGTTGCATTTGTCGGGTTATGATTTATCAATTGATGACATCAAAAACTTCCGTCAGCTACACTCAAAAACACCAGGCCACCCAGAATATGGTTACGCGCCAGGTATTGAAACGACTACAGGCCCATTAGGTCAGGGTATTACTAATGCGGTAGGTATGGCGATTGCTGAAAAAGCATTGGCTGCACAGTTTAACCGTGGAGATTACGACATCGTTAATCACTATACCTATGCATTCTTAGGTGATGGCTGTTTGATGGAAGGTATCTCACACGAAGCTTGTTCACTTGCGGGTACGCTTGGCCTTGGCAAACTGATTGCATTTTGGGATGACAACGGCATTTCAATCGACGGTGAAGTTGAAGGTTGGTTTAGCGACGACACACCAAAACGCTTTGAGTCTTATGGCTGGCATGTTATCGCCGGTGTTGATGGTCACGATAGCGATGCGATTAAAGCGGCAATCGAAGCGGCGCAAGCAGAGTCTGACAAGCCAACCCTTATTTGTTGTAAAACGGTTATCGGTTATGGTTCACCAAACAAGTCAGGTAGCCATGATTGTCACGGTGCACCGCTGGGTGATGATGAAATCAAAGCAGCACGTGAATTCCTTGGTTGGGAACACGGCGCATTTGAAATACCAGAAGATGTGTACGCTAAATGGGACGCAACTGCACGTGGTCAAAATCAACAAAGTGACTGGTTGATTAAGTTCACTGAATATCAAATACATTATCCTGAGCTTGCTGCTGAATTTGAGCGCCGTATGAAAGGCGAACTTCCAGCTGACTGGTCAGAGAAAACTGAAGCGTATATTGCAGAGCTTCAAGCGAATCCTGCAAACCCTGCAACACGTAAAGCATCACAAAATGCATTGAATGCCTATGGTCCAATTCTACCTGAGTTTATGGGTGGCTCTGCTGACCTTGCGGGTTCTAACTTGACACTTTGGGATCAATCTAAAGGCTTAACGGCAGAAGATGCTGCGGGTAACTATATCTTCTACGGTGTGCGCGAGTTTGGTATGTCTGCCATCATGAATGGTATTGCATTGCACAGAGGTTTTATCCCTTACGGTGCGACATTCCTAATGTTTATGGAATACGCACGTAATGCCGTACGTATGGCTGCATTGATGAAGCAAAGAAGTATCTTTGTGTATACCCATGATTCAATCGGTCTTGGTGAAGATGGCCCAACGCACCAACCAGTAGAACAGATGGCGAACTTACGTACTACGCCAAACCTAGCAAGCTGGCGTCCATGTGACCAAGTTGAGTCAGCAGTTGCTTGGCAGCAAGCGGTTGAACGCGCTGATGGTCCATCTGCACTTGTATTTACTCGTCAAGGTCTTGCGCAGCAGCCTCGTACCGCTGAGCAGGTTGCAGCGATTAAGCAAGGTGGTTATGTACTATCTTGTGATGGTGAGCCTGAAATCATTCTTATTGCGACAGGTTCTGAAGTGCAACTTGCGGTTGAGTCTGCGGATAAACTTCGTGCAGAAGGTAAAAAAGTACGTGTTGTGTCTATGCCTTCGACTGACATTTTTGATGCGCAATCACCTGAATACAAAGAAAGTGTGCTACCAAGCTCAGTAACGCGTCGCGTCGCTATCGAAGCGGGTATTGAGGACTTTTGGTACAAATATGTAGGCCTAAATGGTGCTATCGTCGGTATGACAACGTTTGGTGAGTCAGCGCCTGCTGATGAGCTATTCAAGCTATTTGGCTTTACGGTAGAAAATATCGTTGAGAAGGCAAACGCATTGTTTGCATAATCAAAGAAAAGAAACAAAAAAACCCATGCCATGCATGGGTTTTTTTATGCTTAGCGGTTTTGCTAAACCACCTAAAGCTTTGAGACTGTTTCCTGCTCAAAGCTCAGGTTAGATAGCTAAACCTTAAACTGTTCTACCGATAAGCGTAACTCTTCGGCGAGTTTAGCAACCTCAGAACTAGAGATTGAGGTTTGGCTCGCGCCTTCAGCTGTTTGCTCTGCGATTGTTACAATCGATTCTAAACGTTCACTGATTTCCTGCGCTACTTGTTGTTGCTCATTCGCCGCGTTTGCAATCTCTTCACTCACATCATGAGCCTGAGAAACGGCTGCAGTGATGGAGTTTAGTGCTTCATTAGCAAGGTCGCTCTGAGTTACGCACGACTCCGCCTGCTGTTTACCTTTCGACATTGCACCTACAGCTTCTTCAGCACCGGCTTGTAAGGATTCAATCATTGCTTGAATTTCTTGGGTTGACTCTTGAGTCTTACTTGCAAGCGAGCGCACTTCGTCTGCGACCACAGCGAAGCCACGACCTTGTTCACCAGCACGTGCGGCCTCGATTGCAGCGTTTAGTGCAAGGAGGTTGGTTTGCTCGGCAATGCCGCGGATAACATCCAAAATACTGCCTATCGAAGCGCTGTCTTGGTGTAGTTTGTTAATCACGCGAGAGGCTTCATCCACTTCCCTTGCGAGTTGCTCAATAGTGTGTTTGTTCTCATGTGAGATGCCTTTGACACGCTCTGCTTCTTTATCAGCATTTTTAATTTCTTGTAGTGCTTGATGCGCGCTGTTGCTTACACCGTGAGACGTGCTACTCATCTCAGTTGTTGCGGTAGCGGCTTGCTCTACTTGTGCCTGCTGATTCTTAATCGCTTGGCTTGACTCTGTGGTGATAGTCGATGTTTCTTCAGACGCTGCAGCAAGCTGCGTCGAACGAGAAATAATGCCAGTAATAAGCTCACGTAAGCTAGAGATTAGGGTATTACAGCTTCTAGATAATTCACCAAACTCATCTTTTGCCGTATCGTCTAAACGCTGTGTCATATCGCCACTGGCGACAATGTTTAAAACTCGATTTACTTCCGATAGCGGTTTTGTGATACGGCTAACGGTAATGTAGGCAACACCAACGGCCATTAACGTTGCTACTATCATCCCAATCCAAGTCCATAAGTTTGCTGTGCCTACATCTGCACGTACGCCTTGCTGTAAGTTAAAGGCGACTTGGCTTGCTTCAGAGAGTAAGTCATCTAACTGAGACAGAGCGGCTTTTGTAGTTTTCTCTGCGTTGGATAATTCTTTACGCGTTTCGGCTATCGCGTTGATCAAGCGTTTTTGATTTTCCGCGATGCTGTTGCTGCCTGTAACTGCATCTTTTAAATTAGTGTAATAGCCTTCGAGATCAGCAAACAAACTGCTATCAAGCGCGCTAACGGGACCACGCATTAAGTCGATGTTGCGACCTAGCTCTTCAACGAGGTAGCTTTGATCTCTACTTACGATTTCCAGTGTATTTATATCCTCAACAGTAACAATATCATTGGCGCTGGTTACAACCGAAGAAAAGTTATTTTCTAAGTTATTTGCAGCTTGATAAGCGCGTTTGTCAGCGTCTTCCAAGCCATCCAAATCGATAATATCAACTGTCACCATAGTCGCGTCTTCTGCGGCAATATCGATAGTTGATAGTTGTTCTTTCAGCTTGTCGCGTAGCGAAAGCTCAGATGTTTTCTCGTTTAGTAAGCTGTTCATGGCTTTGACGAAAGCATCATAACTTTTGCCAACATCACGACTGCTTGAGGCTAATTTATTGTTAGCGGCAACGACCTGCTGCAGCTCAGAGTAGGTTTTGTCAAAGATCTTCTGACGCTCAGTGAATTGTTGTTTAAGCGTCGCTAGCTCAGTCTCTGAACGCGCATAAAAACTTCCCTGAGCTACCTTGCTCATTAAAGTGAATTCTACTTGCAGCGCAGAGCTTTTTGAGAGCGCAGGTAGAGACAGGTTATTAACCTGCTGAGTTGAGTTGTCAATGTTCGCAATTCTTAATAAAGAATTGCCCCCGATAAGAAGAAGCAACAAGGTGATGGTAATAAAACCACCCCAAATACGTTGGCTAACAGTCAAATTCATAGCTGTCCTACAAAATTTACAAAGCAATACGGATACTTATCGGATTTATTGCGGATAAGTTAAGTATTTTATAGCAGATGTGACAAAAAATTTCAGTAAAAAAGGTCGGATTACAAAAAATAGCAGCCCAATGAATAAAAAGCATAGGCTTCACGTTTTCTTCGAGTGTAGCCTAGGGGCTGTTGACCTTTGCTGCAAAAACAAACTTGAAAGATCAATAGGCTTTAGTTTAATAAAAGTAAAGTAAGTGCTTACCTAAACGTCGATTTAGAACTGTTACAGAGGCTAACTATGCTGGTATTTTTCGCCACTGTCGATATTTATCATCGTCATAGGACCTCCCCACACGCAGCCAGTGTCTAAGGCAATAATATTTTTCTTGTGGGTTTCGCCTTCTAACGCAGCCCAGTGGCCGAAAAGTAGGGTTGTGTCGGCAGGGGTTTGGCTGAGCTCAAACCATGGGGTGAGATCTGCCGCATCTTTTAGGCCAGATTTGTTCTTAAGATCCAGTTCACCATTTTGTTTTAGAAAGCGCATTCGAGTGAAGACGTTAACAATAGCTTTAAACTTATCTTGCTCACCGAGCTTATCGAGCTCAAGTCCTGGGTGAGCGCCGTACATATTGGCGTAAAACTCAGGGGCTTTTGTTGATTGATAAATGGCTTCGGCAAAGCGTGCATATTCTAGCGCTTGCGTAATACTCCAGCTTGGATGAATACCTGCATGAGAAATAAAAGTTTGCTGCGTTTCAAGCCAAATAGCGAGGGGCTGTGCACGTAATAAGTCAGCATATTTCTGGTATTTAGGACTGGCAAAAACCGCGTCTAAATTATCTTTTGGGTTCGCAGCGGTTCCCAAAGCAAGACATGCTAAAAAGTGGAGATCGTGATTGCCGAGTGTAATGCTAATAGAGCCAGCATGTTGATAGAGGAACTCGAGGCAAGCAAGTGAGTCAGGTCCTCTGGCGATGATGTCACCGACAAAGTATAAATGGTCTTGGCTTGGGTTAAAGTCGACTTGGTCGAGTAGCCCGATGAGTGGAGTGAAGCAGCCTTGCAAGTCTCCAATTGCGTATTTTGCCATCTATTACCTGCGTTTTTTATAACTCGATGTTTTTGTTCCGATGTCTAGCATCTACGAGGAACGCGGGGCAAACCCGCTTCCGCAAAATAAAAACGATATTAATGCAAAATATTTGGACAGGAAAGTCTAAATACATTGATTGGCGCTTTAAACTCGGTGCCAAACTCATTACGCATTAAATAATAGCCTTCCATCGTACCAACAGGGGTATCGAGCACCGCGCCGCTGGTGTACTGGTAGCTCTCGCCAGGGCGAATGGTAGGCTGCTCACCGACAACACCATCGCCTTCTACTTCGGTCTCTTTGCCATTCGCATCGGTAATGAGCCAATAGCGACTATGTAGCTTAGCGTTACATAAGCTATGGTTTTTTATGGTAATTGTGTAGGCAAACACATATTTGTCCTTTTCAGGCTGTGATTGCGCTTCAACGTAAAAGGTCTCCACCGATACTTTGATCGGTGAGCCAATATTAGTTTGAGTTGTCATATATCCAATTTGCAATTTCAATAAACTGGTTAAGCGACAGGTTTTCAGCGCGAAGCGTAGGGTCGATACCTAGGTTTCGCAACTGCTCTTCGGTTAACAGGTTCGATAAGCTATTTCTTAGTGTTTTGCGACGTTGATTGAACGCTTCCAAACATACAGTATTCAAAAGTTTAGTGCTCTTAGCTGTACGTTGTGACGGATCTTTTGGGATCAATCGAACAACGGCCGAGTCAACTTTTGGTGCAGGTTTAAAGCAATGTGGTGGTACTTCAATCACAGGAATAGCGTGACAATAGTACTGCGTCATTACGCTTAAGCGGCCAAAGGCTTTGCTACCCGGGCCCGCAACCATGCGGTTAACCACTTCTTTTTGCAGCATAAAGTGCATATGCTCGACCTGGTCGGCAAATTCAAATAAGTGAAATAGCAAAGGGGTTGATACGTTGTAAGGTAAGTTACCAAAGATCTTTAATTTTTCCCCTTCTTTGATTAAAGAAGAGAAGTCAAACTTCATCGCATCACCTTGGTGAACCGTTAATTTAGGCCCCAAGAATGGATGATGGATCAAGCGCTCGGCAAGATCTTTATCAAGTTCTACAACGGTTAGGTGACCACTTAAATCACAAACTGGCTCAGTGATAGCACCCAAGCCAGGACCGATCTCAACCAGATTGTCTTCAGGTTTTGGGTCGATAGCAGTTACTATCTTGTCGATAATATTGTTGTCATTTAAGAAGTTTTGACCAAAGCGTTTACGCGCTCTGTGTCCGAGATGTACTTTATCTGTCATGCATTCTGTGCTTTTTTGGTTGCGAGCTTAATTGCTTCGCGGATCGCTAATTCAAAACTACCCACTTCAACATCACCAGAGCCGGCTAAATCAAGCGCTGTACCGTGATCGACCGATGTGCGAACAAAAGGTAATCCTAGGGTGATGTTTACTGAGTTTCCAAAACCTTTATATTTTAACACAGGTAAGCCCTGATCGTGATACATTGCAAGCACAGCATCAGCATTATCTAAATATTTAGCTTGGAAAAGGGTGTCAGCTGGCAGCGGTCCAACCAAGTTCATGCCTTGTTTATTCAGCATTTCCAGTGTTGGCTCAATGGTTTCTATTTCTTCACGACCAAGATGACCACTTTCTCCAGCGTGCGGATTTAATCCACAAACTAATACTCTTGGTTGTTCAATACCAAACTTGGTTTGTAGGTCGTGATGTAAAATATGAATGACTTTGCTGAGACGCTCAGGCGTAATCGCCTTTGATACATACGCCAGTGGGATATGCGTCGTTACTAGCGCTACACGCAGCCCTTCGGTTGCGAGTAGCATAACGACATCAGCGGTATCAGACTGCTGTGCAAAGTACTCAGTATGACCGCTAAACGAGATCCCAGCTTGGTTAATTATACCTTTATGAACAGGGCCCGTGACTACCGCTGCGAATGTCCCATCCATATTCTTTTCAGAGGCAATGCGCAAGGTTTCGAGCACATAATGGCCATTAGTTTCATCTAATTGACCGGCGACCACTTCAGCACCTTTGTCTACTTGAAGGTAGTAAATGGCACCTGCGGGTGCCGCTTCAGGCGTAGCATCACTGTCAAATGGCAGTAACTTGATTCGCTCACCAAGTTCTTTGGCACGTTTTTCTAGAATGCTTTTATCAGCCACCGCAACCAACTGAGCAGGCCATGCATGCTGAGCCAGTTTGATAACAAGATCTGGGCCAATACCTGCAGGCTCACCCGGTGTAATTGCGATTCTGAGTGTCATAGCCGTTATTCCGCTTCGATAATTTCAATATGCGCTTGATCCCGCATTTCTTTAATCCATTTAAAGCTTTCTTCTTTAAATTTACGGTTAAACAGCAGACGGTGTGCGCGATTTAACTTAGCTTGTTCTGTTTTATCGGCTACGCGTTTATCTAGCAATTGTACAATGTGCCAGCCAAATGTACTTCTAAATGGTTCACTGATCTGATCTTTTTCTAAAGACAACAGAGTGTCTCTAAACGCTGGTACGTATGTAGTTGGATCTGTCCAATCGTATTCACCACCTTTAAGTGCAGAGCCTGGGTCTTCAGAATATTCTTTAGCCAGTTCTGCAAAGTTAGCGGTACCTGCGCGTAAGTCTTTTACGAAGCCTGCTAGCATTGAGCGTGCTTTTTCTTCACTTAGGATAATAGACGGCTTGATTAAGATATGACGTGAACGCACCTCAACAGTTTCAACAACTTCACGACCACGAATATCTTGTACTTTTAGAATGTGGAAACCCGCGCCTGAGCGCAGTGGACCAACGATGTCGTCTTTTTTCGCGCCTTTAATGGCCTCAGCGAACAAGGTTGGCATTTCGTTAATCCCCATCCAGCCTAATTGACCACCATCTAGTGCTTTTGAGCCGCTTGAAGAGGCAATTGCGATGCGCTTGAACTCTTTACCTTCGTTCAAAAATTTAATCACGTTATCTGCGCGCTCACGAGCGTCCTCAATTTCTTCCGGAGTCGCTTTGTTTGGGATCTTAATCAAGATATGGCCGATATCATACTCTTCTGAGTTACCCGTTTGCTCACTCAAGATTTTTTGCAGGTTTGTCACCTCTTGAGGGCTAATGTAAATACGGCGGTCAACACTGGCACGGCGTACTTGGCTTGTGGTTATTTCTTTACGGATCTCTTCTCGATATGCCTGAAAGCTTTCGCCACTCGCTTCAACTGAGCGACGTAAGTCAGCGATAGTACCGCCTTGATCTTGGGCAATATTTGCAATGGTTTGATCTAGTTGAGCATCAGAAATTTGCATTCCCATGCGATCACCCAATTGCAACATTAAAGATTGTTCAATGAGTTTATCGATGGCTTGCAAGCGTAATGTTCTATCGCTAGGAAGTTCTGTACCTTGCTGCTCAGCCTGTTCTTTAACACGATTTATTATTTGATCGACTTCACTTTGTAAAATTACACCATCATTAACCGTGGCAACAACAGTATCTAACTTTACACGCTCGGCATGTGCTTGAGTAAACAGGCCTGCACTTAATGAGGCCACTAATAACAACTTTTTTAAATTCATACGGCTTTCTAAATTCTATTTATTCAAAAAATACGGTCTACGGTAACCAAAAATACCCTGTTGAAGGAGTTTACTCGCATCACCACTGCTTTGGCTTCCAAGCCCTGTAAGGACAAATTTCAGGCTGAAGCCAGAATCAAACACTGCTTCATCATTGGTAAGTGTTTGGTTTAAGTTTGTTTCAATTTGACGATTCGCAGTCACCTGAATAGCCCAACAACAAGACTGGTATTGAACACCAACAAAGGATTCAACACTTCTATTTGCCGTCATATCTCGGTGATAGCTTGCTACAAATTGCCAGTTATCGTCAATTGGTAAACTTGTAAAGAGACCGACTTGGTCAATTTCATAGTCTGAGACATCATTAACATAACGATGGTTCAATTGCACTAACTGCTTGTCGTCTCCTTTATAGTCCAAAGTAAAGTGAGACTGCACTAACTCTTTGCTATCCACATCATATTGCACCCCACCTGAGAGGTACCAGCGCTTATGCCAATGTAACATGGATTCAGCGGCAAATAGTGCATTATAGTTAGTATCATCAGTAAATAGCTGTTCAGAAGGCTTTACAGATGACTCAAGATAAATAATCTGACCTGCACTGAAGTTAAAGCGTTCGACATTACTGCTATCGAATACACGCGTGGTTGCCCCCACAGTGAATTGATTGGCTTCTGCAATCCGGTCATAACCTGAGTAGCGGCGTGCTCTAAACAGACCAATAAAGTCATCTTGTAACTTAGCCGTGTCGTACCAACCAATTTGGCTTTGCTCTCTGTGTGGTGTGTAAAGGTACTGAATTTGCGGCTCAAGTGTTTGTGTACCTTGTTCAAAAAAGAACTCGGTACTGCGTTCAAAATTCAGTTGTCCATGTACTCGTAAGCTTGGCAATGTACGCGTGACAGACTCTTCATACTCTGTATCAGGCACATCTATATTTTGTTCATAACGCGTGTGAAGTAAGCGTGCCTCGGAGGTAAATGACCAAGCGTAGTCGCTGCGTGAAAAAGACACGCGAGGTTCTAGATGTAATCGCGACGCCTCTGAGATTGGTAAGGCATCATTTTGAAAATAGGCAAACTCACCCTCAAAGTCCCAATCAAGGCCAACAAGTTCATAACTGTCACGTGTACGGAAGTTAATTTGCGGTAGTGCTGTGTAGGATTCTCTGTGGTCACCCAACACTTCAAAATCTTGCAGCTTTAAGTCGACTAACCAGTCTTCACCAAGGTAACTTAGACTGCCGGTGCGATATAACTGAGTGTCAGTTTCGTTGGCGTATTCGGATGTTAAGTCAGTGAGATAGTTATCGTCGCTCACATTTGTGACATCAACAAACGCACGCCATTTATGACTTAAATAGCTTTTTTGTTGCCAATGCACTAAGTAGCGATCGTCTAGCTGCGGCTCTGAGTCATCCTCACTGAGATATTCCACCCCGATTTTACCTTGGTGTTGTTCGGTTAGATATCTGAACTCGGTAATAAGCTGAAACCCTTTATTGGCCATGTATCTTGGCGTTAAGGTCGCGTCGTAGTTGGGGGCTAGATTGAGATAATAAGGGGTGATCAGCTCCAAGCCAAACTTATTTGAGCTGGAAATTGTCGGCGTCAGCAGGCCTGATTTTCGTCTATCATCGATTGGAAATGTAAAGTAGGGTAAATAAATAATAGGCGTGTCCATAATTTTGAACACCGTATTATAGGTCTCACCCCAACCGTCTTCTCGAGAAAGTACAATGCTGCTTGCCTCGATACTCCAAAATGGGTCATCAGCAGGACACGTGGTAAAGCTGGAGTTGTCGAGTGAAATGTTGCTGCCCGAAGCATGCAACTTTTCTGCACCACCGCGGCCCTGCTGGTCTGTTAACTCATATTCAGCACCAAGCAAGCTCACCGTGTTAGCATTTAAATCCGCGAATAGCCCATTACTGTGAACTTTGGTAAATTGGTCACGATAGAGTAGTGGTCCAGAAGCGCTGAGCAGGCCTTCTTTTTTATCGATTAGCGCACGTCTAGCTTCTAAGCTCATGGTTTCAGTGTTAATCACCACATTGCCAGAAAACTCAGCACTATCAGTACCTTGTAGTTCTAAGTCATCGGCAACGATATCAATGGCATGTTTGGGCAGCGAGGCTAACGGCTTCCAGTTTTCTGGCTGCATATAGTCTTTACATTGTGCGGCGACAATGTTCGTATTAGCAAAAGCTGTAGAATGAATAGCGGATAATACAGCCAAGCCCCAAATTTTGCGCATTTAATAACCTATTAGCTGAGCATTTAATAATAAGCTCATCATGATAAATGAAAACTGTCGGAAATACAGTAGCATTTAAATATTTACAAGTAGAAGGTGTAATAGTAAATCCATGAATAGTCAAAACCAGCGCATCGAGTTTATTCAGCAAGCACTACAAAGCGACGATTTTACATGTGAGGCTATCACCTCGGATGCCAGTTTCCGCCGTTATTATCGCGTCAAACAACAAACGAAGTCGTGGATCTTAATGGAGACACCGGTCGATAAACTCGATAATGCCCCTTTTATTGGTTTAAATACGGTGTTTGCAAAGCAAGAGCTCAATGTGCCACAAATCCTTGCCCGTAAAGAAGAGCAAGGGCTGTTACTGTTACAAGATTTAGGCTCTGAGCATTTGGCCGATAGGTTGGCATTATCTTCTCGGCTAGCGGATTATCGTGCGTTGATAGCGCTTATTCCTAAAATAGCCAAAACACCAAAGAGTGAATGGATGAAGCCCTATGATGCTGATTTCGTTGATATGGAACTTAATATCTTTTACGAGTGGCTTGTAACAAAATGGCTTGGCTTAACACCCACCGAATATCAACAAGTGCAGTGGCATAATGTGAAGTTGAAGCTCGTCGATGCGATGACTCGTCAGCCGCAGGTTACGATGCATCGAGATTTTCATAGTCGCAATCTGATATGTCAT
This sequence comes from Pseudoalteromonas sp. S2755, assembly GCF_005886535.1. GTDB lineage: Bacteria > Pseudomonadota > Gammaproteobacteria > Enterobacterales > Alteromonadaceae > Pseudoalteromonas. The sequence continues at coordinate 43,109 of NZ_PNDS01000028.1, read as the reverse complement.
CAGTCTCAGTGGTATCTCATTGATTATCAGGATGCGGTACAAGGGCCTGTCACTTATGATGCGGTTTCGCTGTTGCGGGATTGTTATACTCGCCTTGATGCACATGAGTTTACCGAGCTTCAGCGACATAGCTTTGATTGCTTAAAAGCGGCAAATTTATTAGGCGATATGGATTTTAGCACCTACCAACAGTACTTTGACTTAACGGGGATGCAAAGGCACCTTAAAGCTGCCGGAATTTTTACTCGCTTATTGCAGCGAGACGGCAAAGGCGGGTACTTAGAAAATATTTTGCCAACGTTACGCTACCTCGTTGAAGTAGCGAGTAAGTATAAAGAATTTCAGTGGCTTGCAAGCTGGCTAGAGAATGACATAATGCCTCAAGCGCAGGCCAAATTAGGCACAAAGTAGAAGTAACAATGAAAGCGATAATTTTATCTGCTGGTCGTGGTAAACGCATGATGCCACTGACCACGAACCAACCAAAACCTATGCTTAACGTTGCAGGAAAACCACTACTTGAGCATCATATTGAGCGCTTAAAAGCGGCTGGGATCTGCGATATCGTGATCAATCTTGCATGGCAAGGTCAGGTGATAAAAGAGCATTTCGGCAATGGTAGTCACTTCGGTGTCAATATTGAGTACAGTGATGAACCTGAGGGAGGATTAGAAACCGCAGGAGGAATAATTAAAGCTCTGCCGATGTTATGTGAACAGGATGACAGCTTTATTGTACTCAATGGCGATATTTTTACGGACTATGATGTTAGCAGCTTGGTGCAGTTACAGCTCGGCAGCGCAGAAGAGGGTGACTGCGAAGCGCACATTGTATTGGTAGAAAATCCCGAACATAACCCTGAAGGCGACTTTTGCCTTGCCCATCAGCCGCTCAATCAGCAAAAGTATACCTTGTCCGGCATTGGCAAATATCACCAAAGTTTTTTTACCGAGCTTGGGGCTGGCTTTATAAAATTAGGGCCGTTGCTGCGCAGTGGGCTTGAGCAGCATAAAGTTTCTACGGAACTGTATTTGGGCGCATGGGATGATATCGGCACGCCAGAGCGACTAAAAATGATCAATGACAAGTTAGGGTATAGTGATGTGGGGTAAATTATTAGGCACAATTTTCGGCTTTTTATTTGGTCGTTGGTTAGGCGCTATTTTAGGTTTTTATCTCGGCCATTTATTTGATAAAAGTTTGCGTCAGGATTTTGATAAAGTTGGTGGCTTTCAAGGTTTCATGAAAGGTGAAGATCTGCATGAGCGCCAAGCTTTGTTCTTTTCCAGCTGTTTTTCTGTGATGGGACATATTGCAAAATCTAATGGTCGTGTCAGCGAAATCCACATTCAAGCCGCGTCTGCATTTATGAGTGAAATGGGCTTGCAGGGTGAAGAGCGAAAAGAAGCACAACATGCGTTTACTGCGGGAAAAAGCAGTGACTTCTCGATAAAAGAGGCTGTGACTGATTTTAAAGAAGCTTTTGCTAGACGCTATGATTTGAGACAGCTGTTTTTAGAAATTCAGATTCAAATGGCATTTTGTGATGGCCATGTGTCTGATGCGGAGAAGGCCTTACTTAAACAGGTGAGTAAGTATTTAGGCTTTGCAGAAACCCACTTTCTATTCTTGCTAAAGCGCTACCAAGCAGAATTTGAATTTCGCCGCTCGCAGGCGTCGGGAAGATCGCAACACCAACACCAGCAACATGGCGGCCGTCAGCCGGCATCACAAGATAATGGTTTAAACCGTGCCAAAGCGTTGGCTGTACTGGGGTTGAGTGAAGAGGCTAATGAGCGTGATATCAAAAAAGCCTATCGCAAACTGATGTCGCAGCATCACCCTGATAAATTGGTGTCACAAGGCTTGCCTAAGCATATGATGGAGGTTGCAAAGCGCAAAAGCCAAGACATTCAGTCCGCTTATGAATATTTAAAAAAGAGCTAACCTGAAAAACTATAATGCGCGTAAAAAGCCGAGTAATTCCTTTCTGAGTCTTTGATGTTGGAGCGGATCGGTTTTTTCTCCAAAAAGCTCCCGTTGGCGATAATCAAGTTTGCTATTCTTTCTTGCCCAGCGGGCTCTGTCCTGCGTATTATCGACCACAATAGGATTGTCAAAACTGTAGTAAACATCCAGCAAAGCAGGGCTTATCAGAGAAAGGTTGGATGCTAAGTGCTTTTGCCGCGTTGCATTAGGCAGTTGTGGGCTAACAATGACAAAGGCATCGATACGTAGGTTGGGCAGCGTTGCTAAGTGCTCTCCAAATAAGCCCGCGCTATTACCAAATGCGACAACCACCAACTTTTCTGTTTGGGTCATGGACAGGGTGTTATAAAGCACTTCAAAGCGGCTGATCAAGGCCATTTTATATTCATCGAGATTTGATTCAGAAATGGGGCCAAGTGTTTGCTGAGCAGGCTTTTCAGCGTCGGGGAGTACAATGTCTTGCTCCAGTAAACTCGGTGCATAAGAAAGATCGGGCGGAGTGAGGGTATAAGTATCATAGCCATCGTCGCTTAATCGCTTTGCAAGAAAGCTTATGCCGCTGTTATTGAGTGGCGGAGTTTGCATGTCTGGTAATAGGATCACGATACCTTCGCGAGCGGCTGCCATATATTCTTGATGAAATACATAAAAGCCTTCGTTTTCGCTTTCCAGTTTGATCAGTTGCGATGGCTCGAAGAAGCGATTAGCGTCTTGCTGATAAAGAGACCCAAGGGGTGCTGCATCAATATGTTCTACTGCAAAAGTCGTCGCGGGTAAAGCGGTAACAAGTAATAAAAGCGTTCTGATGATCATGGTACAAGCGCGTAAAATATCATAATTGGTTATCGACCAGTTAAGCGAAAGCTTTAGCTGTCGCAATTTTTTAGCGTTTTAAGTTAAACTGCTCGGCAGTGGAAATGAAAGGAGAAATTTGTGCAGTATAAAGATAGCAAACGAGACTATCTCTTTATGTTTTTAAAAGGGGCCGGAATGGGGGCTGCGGATGTTGTCCCGGGCGTTTCTGGTGGTACCATCGCTTTTATTACTGGTATCTATGCACGTTTTTTAAATGCCATTAAAAGTGTAAATTTACAGGCCTTGAGCACATTGCGCCGTGACGGTCTAAAAGCCACTTGGCAGTACATTGATGGTAGCTTTTTACTGGCGGTATTTTCTGGTTTGCTCATCAGTGCAGCGTCTTTGGCGAAGGTGATCACTTATTTATTGGAAGCACACCAAACATTGGTATGGTCATTTTTCTTTGGTCTTATCGTCGCATCTTTTATCTATGTTGCAAAACAGGTCTCTCAGTGGAGTGGCCAAAATATTATCGCCTGCGCAGTCGGTGCTATCATAGCCTTTGCTATTACTTCCCTTTCACCAGCTGAAGCGCAAGCATCTCATTGGATGTTTTTTATCTCAGGTGCTATCGCCATTTGCGCGATGATCTTACCTGGGATCTCAGGGAGTTTTATCCTACTGTTGCTGGGTATGTATGGCCATGTACTCAGTGCGGTGAACCAGCTTGAATTTGGCTTAGTGAGCTTATTCTTACTAGGTTGTATTGTGGGGTTAATGTCGTTTTCGCGTCTACTCAGCTGGTTATTGGCGCACTATCAGCAAGTAACGTTCTCATTACTAGCTGGTTTTTTACTTGGCTCGCTTAATTTATTATGGCCTTGGAAACAAGTGCTTACGACTTACGTGAATTCCAGTGGTATCGAAAAGCCTTTGAGTCAGGCCAATATTTTGCCAGCGCAATACAGTGCGTTATACGGTCAAGACCCGAATACGTTGGCATGTATTGCGCTTGCCATCGCAGGCCTTACGCTGATATTAACCATCGAAAAGATAAGCGAAAAATATTAATAAGATAGACACCTAGAGCAATAGACACGCGTTGAGCTTACGTGTCTATTGTTCTAAACCACCCCGTTACAGAAAGTCGCGGCGCCTTTGCAAATGGCGCGACGTAAGTCACAGAATGAATTTTACTTACATCAAAAACCACCAGTGAATTAAACTTAGGTGCATAACTTGTAGTGGGTGTACCATCACGTTCAAAAAACTGCAGTAGCCCGCCCCAGTCAGGGTGCCAACTTTTGCTTAGGCTGAGTACATAGGCATAAACCCGGCCCTCAGCTTCAACAATGTCATTATGTCGAGTTAAATACTGACCACCAATAAATCGTGTTGCTTGGGCAGAGGTACGGATAATGTTCTTTCCAGAGATAGCGGAAAAGCAGGACTGTACAGCGCTACTATTGAGGTTATTGTAGAGTTTTTTCAGCGCCTCAGGACTCGTCGATTCTATGGAGTGGCGGCCATACATAAAACCGACACCACGCGATGCATAGCTATGTATATCTTCAAGCAAGGCTTGCTGCTCTTGCGGTGTTAAGGCGAGAATATCACTGTCTTTGACTGATTTTGCTGCCCCGTTATGAAACAGTGCGAGCTGGTAGTCTAGATTACAGAGGCACTCATGTAGTTGTTGAGCGTTTGTATCGTTTAGGATATTTTCAATCCGTGCAAAGCCATCGTTGCTCAATTTTTGCTGTAATTCTGTTTGTTGCTGCTGCGAAAGTTGAAGCATAAATACCTACTGCTGATATATGAGCCTGTTTGTACTACAGTAAACAGGATGCCTTAGACTTCAGTCCAATGCTGATTATTTTTTATCTATGCTAAAGTGAGTTTGGCTGAAATGCCATCCCTCTGCACTCATCGATAGGCAAAAAAATGAAAATCAATGGACTACTGCTATTCTGTTGCGCATGGGTCATATCCGTGATCCCATCACCAGCCTTGGCGGCTCAAGGCACCTTAGATCTTACTAGCTCGACACTCGGCTTGGTTTGTATTGTTGTCTTCGTTTTAGCATACGCACTTGTGATGCTTGAAGAAAAACTCCATATGCGAAAATCAAAGCCAGTGCTTGTGGCGGCAGGCATCATTTGGCTCATGATTGGGGCGTATTACGTTAATCATGGACAACCCGATGTTACCGAGCACGCATTTCGGCACAACTTGTTAGAATTTGCGGAGTTGATGTTGTTCTTGCTGGTTGCGATGACTTATATCAACGCACTAGAGGAGCGCCGCCTTTTTGATGCACTACGAGCGTGGATGATCCAAAAGGGCTTTAGCTATAAGAATCTCTTTTGGATCACTGGGTTCTTATCCTTTTTTATCTCTCCAATTGCAGACAACCTAACCACAGCCTTACTAATGTGTGCCGTGGTGATGAAGGTAGCTGAAGGTGACAAAGAGTTTATCAATTTAAGCTGTATCAATATCGTGATAGCAGCCAATGCAGGCGGTGCGTTCAGTCCCTTTGGTGACATTACCACTTTGATGGTATGGCAAGCCGGTATGGTACATTTCAGTGAATTCTTAGCGTTATTTGTTCCTTCACTGATCAATTACATCTTGCCTGCACTCGTAATGAGTTACTTTGTGGCGGATAGAAAGCCGAGTGCAGTTTACGAAAGAGTCGAGCTTAAGCGCGGTGCTTTAAGAATTTTAACTTTATTCCTACTGACTGTCGCAACCGCTGTGATCTCACACAGCTTGCTGCATTTACCACCGGTCCTTGGCATGATGATGGGCCTCGGTTACCTACAGTTTTTTGGTTACTTCCTAAGAATGACGTTACCGGGGTCATTAGCACGAAAGCGAGCGATGGCGGAAAGAGAAGGGGATCAAGAGCGTCTTGAGAAGTTAGGAAGTGTTGTGCCATTCGATGTCTTTAGCAAAGTTTCACGCGCTGAGTGGGATACCTTATTATTTTTTTACGGGATCGTTATGTGTGTTGGCGGTCTTGGGTTTCTCGGTTATTTAAGTTTAATGTCAGAGATATTATACGGTGAATGGTCAGCAACCTATGCCAACGTATTCTTAGGGATTATTTCCGCAGTCATCGATAACATCCCAGTGATGTTTGCTGTGCTATCGATGCAACCTGAAATGTCACATGGTCATTGGTTGTTGATCACGCTGACGGCCGGGGTTGGGGGGAGTTTACTTTCTATTGGCTCGGCGGCAGGTGTAGCGCTCATGGGACAAGCTAGAGGCTATTATACCTTTATGGGGCACTTAAAATGGGCACCTGTGATCTTACTGGGTTATATCGCAAGTATTTTATGTCATCTGTGGCTTAACGGATCTGCTTTTAGCGTGTATGGCTAGTGCTTACGTAAGGTGTAGTGAGAGTGAACGATAAAATAGCGTTCACTCTCACTTTATTTACTGCTCAGCGAGGTAATGCTGATAGCGTTGCACCCATTCATGTGATACGGGTTTATCCATATTCAGTACTTTCTCGACCTCAGTAATTACAATTGCACCATTTATTTTTCCCACCATTACAGGCGTTGCAATGTCATTGATTGCTTTGATATTACCATTAATCAATTCCACGGCCGCGACCCCTAATTCCGTGGCGAGCATTCTATCTTCAACAGATGGTGCCCCGCCTCGTTGAATATGGCCTAACACGCAAAGTGCGCAATTGATATCGGCATTGCTATTTAACTCTGCTTTAAGTGCTTGAGCGCCACCAGGCCATAGATTTTCGGCCAGTATAATCAAAAAGCTACCGTGTTGATGTTGTTGCGCGATGGCATTTTTGAGATGAGCTAAGACCTGAGAGGTATTCTCTACCGTGCAGTTTTCAAAGGCAATGATAGCCTCAGCACCTGTCGCTATGCCCACATGGTAAGCAATATGCCCGTTATGACGGCCCATCACCTCAGTGATAAAAACCCGTTCAAAGGCATTTGCTGTATCGCGGATTTTATCTATTGCGGAGGTGGCAGTATTGATGGCTGTGGAAAAACCAATGGTGTTGTCACACCCTGAAAGGTCGTTATCTATAGTCCCGGGAATACCAATTAGCTGACCTTGCCAGTGAGCTGCTAGCGCCTGCATTCCCCTAAACGAGCCGTCACCACCAATCACAATAAGTACGTCAATATGGAGCTTCCTCAGTGCATTTGCTGCTTGCAGCACGCCAGAGGGTTCTAGCATCGCAGGGCAGCGAGCACTTTTTAGAATTGTGCCACCAAGTTGGGTGATATCTGTAACAGAAATCGCACTTAGCTCGGTGTACTCTTGATTAATTAGCCCATTATAACCATGAAAAACGCCAAAACATTGAAACCCAGATCTCAGGGCACTTACCGTGATAGCCCTAATCGCTGAGTTCATACCCGGCGCATCGCCGCCACTTGTGAGTACTGCTATCCTTTTCGCCATGTCACCACTCTAACATTACTTGGTTATTGTTTTTGTATACTACCAGAGTGATTTTAAGACAAGCTGATCGATATTAAAGATTGAGATTAAGTGCGAGGATATAGAAAGGTAAAACGGCATTTAGGTAGACCTAAATGCCGTTTTAATTAACGTTGCGTGACCTTGCTAGCAAGTGCTTCACGTTGTGCGGTCGGTAGGTTATCTACGACGATTTGATAAGAATCATCGATCATTTTCTTTATTTCGTCTTCTGGAATAGTGCCATCTAAGATGACTGTATTCCAAAGACGCTTATTCATGTGATAACCAGGCACAACAGACGAATACTTGTCTCTAAGCAATAATGCTTCGTCAGGGTCGCATTTTACATTTAACCACCAAACAGGCTCACCATTGTCATCTACTTGCCCCTCTTTCCCCTCAGTTAGAGTTGCAAACATTTTATGCTGAACTTTGTACACATCTACGTCTTGCGCAAAAGGCTTAGTGATAAAGGTTGCAGGCTTGGCCTGCAAATATTCATGTACGCTTTTCTGATCCATAGCCCGTGTCCTTGAAGTAACAGTTAATACTACATGAGAGTAAGTTTAGCAGCTCTTGTGATAATACTGTAATCGTCTATCAGTAAAAACTATCAGAAAGTCTATACTATGGCGTTATAACGCAGACAATTATTGAATAACTGACCGTTTTATATCGGTTTAACTCACAGTTGACGATTAAAATAAGTACAGTGGGTAAAAGCACCAAAATTTCAGTCGTCTACAATATTAGAAAAGCTAACTTTTAATTTCCAGTTAAGGACTAAGTCGGCTTCACAAATTATGCTAAAAATACACTCATAACCTAAGTGGACTAAGCTAGGAAATCATTGTCAGTTGACCGTAAAAAATTTCCCACTTGTCTCTATTTCCCAAATTAGGAAAAGTTACGGCATAACATCCCTTGTGTAATGCTATACCTCTAAACAGTCCGCTATTAAATTAAATAATACAAAAATATGCAACAATAATTTCTTCATTGATTAAATATTAAACGTTGTGTAGACTCGTCGGCCGCATTAGTAAATAGTATCGAAATGTGATGTTTCTTTCCTAATAAGGAATGTTTTTGTTTTTCTATTGATTTAAAAAACCGAGGAGTATCAGTGGCTTTTGGAATAATTTCAGCTTTATGTGCGATGGTAATGTATCTTCAAACTCTATGGACTGGAATGCCAAGAAAACGCTGGTTAAGTTTGGCCGTAGTAACAGGCCCCGCGGCGTTAATTCTGTTTCGAGTGCACTATCGCAGAGCGTGGATGCGTCGTTGTGCAAATTTAGTTAGTTGGAAAGCGTAAAGTGGTTAGGTCAAATGAAGCTAGACTACTGCACCAGCTGTAGATTTGGTTTCTCACTCGGAGTGTGTTGTTTTAAAAATTGCTCAAATTCAGTGCTTGAAAGTGGTTTTGAATAGTAATAGCCCTGAACTGTTTGGCAGTTTAGCTGCTCTAAAATATTGAGTTGTTCTTCATTTTCAACCCCTTCCGCAACAACGTGAAGATCTAAGTTATGCGCGATAGTGACAATAGAGTCAACCATGTTTCTACCGCGCTCGTTCCCCATATCATCGATAAATGCTTTATCGACCTTAAGTGTATTTAGCGGAAATTGCTTGAGATAAGCCAGTGACGAATAGCCAGTACCAAAGTCATCCATGGCTAAGTGTATCCCTCTAGCACTAAGTGAGCGCATTATCGAAATTGCTTCTTTTGGATCGTCCATCACTGTTCCTTCTGTGATTTCTAACTCAAGAAAATAAGAAGGAAGTTGATTTTTTTGCAAGATAATATCAATACGAGTGGTCAGATCCGGCAAGCTAAACTGTTTTGCTGATAAATTAACCGCAACTCTGCCATTGAACAATCCTTTATCAATCCAACGCTTCACGTCACGGCACGCTTTGTCTAGAACGACTTCACCAATTTCGATGATCTGTCCGGTTTCTTCTGCGATAGGGATAAATACACCTGGACTTATCACCCCCTTTTTTGGAGTAATGAAACGGACTAGCGCTTCCATGCCAACCAGCTCGCCGGTTTTAATATTCATTTTTGGCTGGTAGTAGACGACAAAGTGATCTTCTTTGAGACCATAGCGCATCAGGTTTTCAATTTGCAGACGCTTAACCGCTTGTTCATTCATGGAATCATTAAAGAATAAATAATGGTTACCCTTTTGCTTGGCATGATACATAGCTGTATCTGCATTTTTTAACAGACTTTCAGGAGACTTACCATCTTCAGGGCACAGTACAATTCCAACAGAAGAGGTGATCACTAACTCGTGATTAGCAATTTTAAAAGGTGTCGCAATCGCTGCTAGAAATTGTTTTGCTGTACGTGTAATCGTGTGAATATCATTGGTGCCTGAAATCACCAGCGCGAATTCGTCACCACCTAGCCGATAGAAGGTATCTTGTTGGCGAGCAAGTTTATTTAGCCGCATTGCCAGTTTCGCAAGTAGCGTATCACCTAGCTGGTGTCCTAGTGAATCGTTGATCTTTTTAAAGTTATCTAAATCAAAGACCAGTAGAGCATGGTGCGTGCCTTGTAATGACAACTTTTGTAAATTGGTAAAGAACAAGTTGCGATTGGGAAGACCTGTCGTACGATCGCGATTAGATAAATTGTGGAGTTGAGACTCTGCTTTTTTACGCTCGGTTAAATCTGAGTAAACAACCACATAGTTACTGATCTGACCGTGGTTATTTTTAATCTCATCAATCGTAATTTCGATTGGTAAGAGTACATCTGCCGCATTACGAAGTTTGAGCTCTTCTTGCCAATGCTCTGTTTGCTTAAGCTGAGCCTTTACTTGAGCAACAAACTTATTGTCATAACCTGGTAAGCTAAAATGCTTATTTAGGTAGTGCTCTCGTTGACCACCAAATAATTTAAGATAGCTTGGATTTAGATCGACCAAATTATAGTGTCGGTCATAAATTGCGATCGCGTCAGTTAGTGATTCAACACACTTTGCAAACAGATTTAACCTTTCCTCGGTACTCTTGAAATGGCTAATATCGCGAACCGTACCTGTCATTCTTAGGGGGTTAAGGTTAGTATCTTTCTCGATAATTTTGCCTCGGTCTAACACCCAGTGATACTGACCTAGTTCATCTCTAATACGATAGCTTGCTTCAAAAAATGGTGTCTTTTCTGCGAAGTGCTGTTTCATCAGCTTTTCAACGATTAAAAGGTCTTGTGGGTGGATCCTATGCTGGTTGGGGATGAGACTACCAGGCTTCGCTGAGTTCATACCGTATTTGTCGTTGATCCGAACAATCTCACCTGATTGAATATTCCAGTCCCATAGTGTATCGCCACTGCCTTCGATTGTACTTTTAAATCGTTGTTCTGAGTGTTTAAGTTGAAGAGTGGACTTTTTGAGTTGATGATTCGACCAAACTAAGTAGGGAATGCTGAGCAGAGCAATCACGCATGGTACGAGCCAAGCTAACTGAGCACCAGTTAATACACTTGCGTCACTGGCGTAAATTATATGCGGAGTCAGTGATAAAAGTAGTGCATTGATTGTTATTGTTTTTATTTTTAGGCTCATATAATGCGTAATTCATAACTGCAATCTCTAATCTAAATCAAGCCACTGTAGTAGTCAAAAGGAAAACGTTGGTTAAGAGGAAATTCAGGTTAATTGCGGTTTTTCACAACAACGAAACAAAGTTTCAGATGAAATTCATTGCGCTAACGAATATGGTTGCGTGTTTTTTGAACTTTGATTAGGTCTCAAATGAATGGACTAAGTGAGAAAAGTCTTATTGGGCATTCAATAGTTTGATAAGCGTTCCTTGCTTACACTAAAACGCTAATTACACTTTAAAATCAGTCTTGGAGCCTTTGGTTCTAACATCTTATCTATATAAGTAAGGATGTCTTCTAATTCCAAGTCGGCCAAAGCTTGGATTAACCTTTGTTGCATATCAAACTGGTGGAAGTCATTGGTAATTGAAATCCACAAACGCTGCGCTCTTAGTCTTAAATTTTTGTCTTGCTCTGATATATGTAGCAACAAGCTTTCTTTTGAACGTTGCCAGCTCACTTCATCGAATTGATGCAATTGCTTGGTAAATTGCTCAAGAAATTGCCTGTGTCGTGCAAGTAAATGTTCACTATCAAAGTTGGGAGATTGAATGTAAAAAGCGATACCCGCACGTGTATTAAATGGTGCATAGCCAGCCCCAACTAAATAACCAAGTTGTTCTTTCGTTCTTAACTGTTCAAAATAATCTTGATTAATGAGGTTGTTAATCGCCATCATGGTGACTTTTTCTTTAACGGAATCGGTACGTGATTGAAAGTATTCAATAAAGGCATGATCGCTGCCTTCGCGTTCGATATGTTGTTCCGTTAATTTCGTCAACTCGTTCAAGGGACGTTTCAAATCTTCTAAAATTTCACTGCCTGCAAATAGCCCGTGTACTGATGTTTTTAATTTTTCAGCATGCTTTAGTTGCCAGTTGCCATGCATGAAAGCTTTGATATGAATGGCTGAAAAAAACTGCTTTCGAAATAGTTGAAACTCGTTAAAGCTGGCACTTTTAAGTGCGCAGGCTAAGTCTTCAGGACTTGGGTTCCAGGGCATCAAATGTGCACCAAGTAGGCTAAATAGTTCGCTAACAGGCTTATTCTTGTTGTGATTTTTCCAATGGCGGATAAGTTGCTTTTTATATTCAGCAAAGCGAGCTGCATGGATTGGTTGGTTCAGTAGCGCCTCGACCAGCTCTAAAACCAAGGTGATTTGATTACCAGTAAGCCCTGCGGTGTGAAGTGTTAAGCCACCTTGATGGGAATTAATATGATAACTAAGGCCAGCTAATTCTGCGCTATAAAAACGCTCAGCGACTGCATCCATAAAGAGATCAGCAAACAGACGAGAGAGTGCCATATGCTTGTGGCAGGTGACGGATGGGGCGGAATCTATTTCGAGATAAAAGTGCCCTTTGGTAACTCTAAAAGTCAAATCCTGCTTGAACCAAAATTCAAATCCGGGCTGATCAGCTAGACGGATCGGCGTATCCTGTTCACTCTCTATATCATGAAGTGGATTTTTCGCGCTGAGATATGGATTAATTAGTGGCAGCGACATTTGTGGCAAAGGCATATGCACATTATAGAGTGACTCAATCCAATCTTTAGCTATCGGCGAGACACTGTATGGTGTGTTGTACCACTTGGCCTTTTTATTTACCTCCACATGAGGGTGGATAAGCACAAGGCGCATATTGGTAGGGCATAAATGCATCAATAGCTTTTCATGCTGCTCTGGAGAAAAGCCATCCATGCGATAATCACCATAGAGAAAATCTTCCTCCTCATAGTGGTGCATATTAACGCTGATTGAATTTACCCAATCTAACATACGGCCGACTTCTTGATTATCGAACGCGATATCCAGCAAAGTACTTTTGTCTTGATAAAGGCGCGGTAGTGCAGCGGTATTTTGCTTAATTAACGCGATGTACTCGAACAGCATTTCCACTATGTCTTCATAGTATTCAATCCCTTCATCAGTAAGCGCAAAGCTGATGTTAAAATCTCTGAAATTACTACCAGTGATCCCACCACCAGCCGATAATGCATTGATCCAACCTTGTGACTTGAGGATAGAATAGAGCGAGCCTTTACCTTCATATCCTAACAAATGGGCTAAAAAGCTCACACTTTTATGGCGGTATAAATCTATAGGGTTGGGCATAGCAAAACTGACAATCAGTTTTTGCATATGCTTTCTTGGCTTTATTTGCAGTTCTAGCTGCAAGTCTTGCTCTCGGTACATAGGCGCTTGGATCGCTGGCTTTTGCGCTTTGGTGCCAACAATTTTCGTAAAAGGTGAGCAAAAGGTTGCAAGCGTAGCCAGCGGTTGTGGTGCTGCTATCACCAAAGTCATCCATTGGGCCTGATAGTGTTGGTTGAAAAATGTTCGCAATTCACTGGCGATATTACCATTACGGTCTGCGAGCGTATCTCGGGTACCAACAGAAAACTTGGCAAAAGGGTGCTGAGGATTGATGGTTTCTTTATGAACTTGATATATGCGACGGCCATCATCTTTGACTTTCATCTTAAACTCGGCATCGATGGCTTCACGCTCTTTTTCGGTATCGCTTTCGCTCAGCAGTGGAGACACAAAGAACTGGCTAAAGCGTTCTAACGCTTCGTCTAATTGTTCGGCGTCGCAGTCAAAGTAATAGCTCGAGTGCTCAGTACCAGTCCACGCATTGCTCTGGCCACCATACTGACTAATAAATTGCGAAAAGCCACCTGAATCAGGATGCTCTGCAGTACCCAGAAATAGCATATGCTCCAAAAAATGCGCCATCCCTTGACGCGCTTCGGGATCGTCAAAGTGGCCGACGTTAACTGTTAATGATACGGCGCACTTAGCGGTTGAATCGTCATTGATCAACAGGACTCTAAGACCATTGTCCAGTGTTAGTAATTGGTACTGCCGACTATCATTATTACTCAGTTTCAATATGCTGCTGCCGATAAATTAGTTAAAAGATAACTGAAGGTAATTAGAATTTCATTTCATGTTAATCCTTCATTTGTTTTAATATAGCGAACAAACCAGTGAGATAGCTACCGGTTTAGAAGAAAATAATACCAAGCTACATATGTGAGAAGTCAGCAAGCATAAGATCCTGGGTGTGAGTGGCGCAGAAGGGAAGGGCCATTAGCGAGAATAGGTTAAAAGTGGATCTCATCACGCATAAGTCTGCATATATGTAGGGTGATATAAACAGAAGGTGCTGAACAGTATGAAGACTATCTTGATAATGCGTCATGGTGAAGCTGAGCCCATGCAAGCCGATGATGCAAGCAGAAATTTAACCGAACAAGGGTTACAACAAGGCAAGGATGTAGGTGAATGGTTAAAACAATATTTTGAGATAGACGCAGCGCTTGTGAGTCCCTTCGTCAGAGCGCAACAAACCGCGGAGCAAGTGCTTGCACTTCAAACTCCCAAATTTGTTGAAACCTGTTCAGACATAGTACCGAGTGGATCAGCACACACAGCTATCGATTATTTAGAAACACTTATCTCTATGTATCCAACGCATCAAACCTGGCTTTTAGTCGCACATATGCCAATTGTCAGTTATTTGGTAGACCGTTTGTGCCCTGATACAATGCCTATCTTTTCGACTGCCGCAGTGGCTATAATTGAATATAATGAACAGACTGGCCGTGCCGAGTTCACATCGATGCAGTTACCTTAAGCCTGTTATTCATATTTGGCACAGAAAGGCTAAAACTTCCCTTTAATCGGTCTAATGTCCTCTTTTTAATTTTGTTTGAACTTTATCATTACACCGGTGTCATATCACTGGCATTACCATCTTGCTTTCCGATATGGTCAATACGTTTGTTTGGGCGCAAATTTGTATTGTTTAGGTAACCTGCACAGTTTCGACCCTGTGTTATGGTTCGGTTATAGGTAAAGTTGTTTTTTTAGAACTTATATCCCATTAAGTTTAAAGGACAAATGTCCGCTTTCTTGGGTTTTTTGTTGCTAAATGTTGTAAACTGTCAGCTAACGTCGCTGAAAGTTGCAAAAAAATTGATTTTTTAGTTCGGTTTATAAAGCAAAGTAGAAATTACCTGCTATAATTACCGCCGTCTCGTTCAGCCTTACAAAGTTGTATCGCACTCTCGACTGTAAGGTCCGCGTTATTATATTTAAACGCGAAAAATTGAACGTTCACGCCTAAGTGAAACGGCGCCCAAATTTAAACCGTTGAACAAAGAGTGCACTAAAAGGTCGAAAACCAACATGAAAGCAATGAAAAGATCTACGTTAGCTACCCTCATTAATGCTACGTTGTTCTCTGCTGTGGCAGGTACTTCATTTTCTGCACTTGCTGAAGAAGAGCAAGCCAAAAAAAATCAACTAGAAGTTATTCAAATTACCGCACGTAAACGTGTTGAAAACGCGCAGGAAGTACCTGTGTCTGTTTCAGCGCTTCAAGGTGATAACTTGAATGCTTACAGCTCAGCGGGTATGGACATTCGCTTTATGAATGCGAAGATCCCAAGTTTATCGGTAGAATCTTCGTTTGGTCGTACTTTCCCACGTTTTTACGTACGTGGATTAGGTAATACAGACTTCGATCTAAATGCTTCTCAACCTGTATCTTTGGTTGTTGATGAAGTGGTTCAAGAAAACCCTATTCTAAAAGGCTTCCCTGTATTCGATATTGCACGTATTGAAGTATTACGTGGTCCTCAGGGCACGCTATTCGGTCGCAACACACCAGCAGGTCTGGTTAAGTTTGACACAGTTAGACCAAGCCAAGAGTTTGATGGCTATGCTGCTGTTTCTTATGGTAGTCGCGGTGCGGTAGACTTTGAAGGCGCAGTAGGCGGCTCAGTAACTGAGCGTATATCAACGCGTATTTCTGCATTGTGGCAGGAACAAGAAGACTATATCGATGTAAAAGCGCCAGGTTTTGAGAAAGACGATTCTCTAGGTGGTTACAGCGAGCAAGCCGTTCGTGTTCAGTTCCTATATGAAGGCGATGATTTTAACGGCCTACTTAACTACCACTATCGCGATTTAGATGGTCGCCCAATTGCATTTCGCGCAAATTTAATTGAAGCTGGCACCAATAACATTAACCCATTGTATGACAACGATGTGGTATACCATGATGCGGCCTCTCGCTCAACGCAACAGGTTGAAACTCAAGGTTTGAGTCTAAAACTTGAGTGGGACTTACCTGAGCATACTGTAACCTCAATTACTGCTTGGGAAAGTGCTGAAATCTATTCTCGTGCCGACGTCGACGGTGGTTACGGTGCTGACTTCCTTGGTTTCCAAGGCCCAGGTATCATTCCATTTGCTTCTGAAACAGCTGATGTTATTCCTGAGCATAATCAGTACACGCAAGAGCTTCGTCTATCTAGCAACTTCTCTGGCGATTACAACTATCAGTTAGGTATCTTCTTATTTGAAGAAGATCTAATGATTGAAAGCTACAGCTTTGATACGTTTGCATTTGATGCTGGCCTTGGTCAGTACGGTGCACAAAATGGTTATGCTTACCAAGATCAAGACACATCAGCATGGGCGGTATTCGGTTCTTTTGATTACACCGTGTCTGATGATTTAAAAGTAACTGCTGGTCTGCGTTATTCTGACGATGAGAAAGAGTTTTACGCTAAGCGTACTAAAAATCCAACACCTTGGAATGGCTCTCCTGATGTACTAGATGGCACCGCTAATCCAAGCGATAGCCATGTAAGCTGGGATTTAAGTGCCACTTACAAGCTAACTGATGACGTAAATTTATTTGGTCGTCTCGCTAACGGCTTCCGTGCTCCAAGTGTTCAAGGTCGTATTTTGTTCGGTGATGAAGTAACTGTTGCTAAGTCAGAAACTACCAACTCTATAGAAGCGGGTATTAAGTCAGACGTGCTTGATGGCCAAGGTCGTGTAAACGCGACGGTATTCTACTATCAGATGGATGACCAACAGTTAACGGCTGTAGGTGGTGGTGCTAACTTTAACCGTCTAGTAAATGCAGACAAGACAACCGGTTATGGTTTCGAACTTGATACTGAGTGGGTGTTAACGGACGAGCTAAATGCAACCTTTAACCTAAGCTATAACAAAACTGAGCTTGAAGATAAAAACCTTGCAGTTCAAGTTTGTGCTCAATGTACCGTTACAAACACAGTTAATGATCAGGGCCTAGCAATACTTGACGGTAACAGCTTACCTCACGCTCCTGAGTGGATTGCAAACGCAACACTTCGCTATACGAAAGAGTTAGAAGATGGCGAGTTCTTCGTCTATGGTGATATGTCTTACCGTAGTGAAGTAGACTTCTTCTTATACAAATCAGTAGAATTTGAAGGCGAAGCGTTGTTTGAAACAGGTCTTCGTGCTGGTTATATGTGGTCTGAAGGCGATAACGAATATGAAGTGTCTGCTTTTGTTCGTAACCTATTTGACGAGCAAGTGGTTATCGGTGGTGTAGATTTCAATAACAACACCGGTATGCTAAATGAAGCGCGCTTCATTGGTGCTGAATTCAAGGTGAAATTCTTCTAATTCACGCTACAGTGATTATAATAGAGTATCTAAAGCCCGCATTAAGCGGGCTTTTTAATGAAATTTTTATGTTAGGAGTGGATATGTCAGGTTTTTGGAATTATCGAGTGATATATTGTGAAGCAACAAAAGACGAAGCGGCTTTATATCAAATCCATGAAGTGGAATATAACTTAAATGGTAAGGTAACGAATTGGTCTGAAACGGGTGCAGCACCCTTTGGTCGTTCGATGGAAGAGTTGCAAGCGGATGCAGATAGACTGAAGTCAGCTTTCGATAAGCCAATTCTAAAAGTGATTAGACAGCCACGAGGCTATACATTAGTTGAAGTTGATAGCGGTGAAGAAGCCACTGCTGAGCCACCAGCAGGGATCAACGGTTAATTAATACAACCAAATTAAGGAGTGTAAATGCGTTTTCAGGCAGTTTTATTTGATTTTGACGGTACATTAGTTGATTCAGAAGCACTCCATTACCAAAGTTGGATGAAGGTGTTAGCCCCGTATCAGGTTACTTATACGGAGCATGACTTTTGTGATGAGTTTTCGGGTGTACCAACGCTTAAAGCCGCGCATATACTCAAAGAAAGACACCAACTTGTGCCTTCTGCCCGCGATTTATGTGATGAAAAAAATGTTGTCTTTGTCGCAACTGCTGCGGAAGTACTCCCTAAGTTAATGTATTTTGCAAAGCAAGTGGTTGAATTAACCTCAACGCGTTGTCCAATCGCACTCGTGACAGGAAGTAGCAAAGCAGAAGCGCTTCCTGTTTTAAAACATTATAGGTTATTAGAGTTATTCTCTGTCATTGTGTGCAAAGACGACGTCGAACAGCCGAAGCCTCATCCAGAACCTTATCGCAAGGCACTCGCTGCGCTAAACATTGCGCCACACGAAGCCGTGGCAATAGAAGACACCTGCACAGGATTAACTTCAGCCAAGGAAGCTGGGTTAACCGCGGTTGTCGTGCCAAATATGCACTCTAATAAACAAGATTTAAGTCTTGCCGATCATTCATTTACCGATCTAGAAGCGGTTTTTGACTGGCTTTGCCCTGAAAGGTAATAACAATTGGTATAAACAGGGACTTTTAGTCAAAGTTGTTCGATTTTACAAACGTCGATTCTTGTGTAATCTTTAAGTGTGAAATTTGTTAATCTTTAATATCGGCGAACGCAAACAATGCACCAATTCGCTGGTATTAACTATCCACTGCAAAGGATTATGCTATGCGATATGTACCATTCTTATTCTGTCTATTATTAGGTTTTTCCAATCTCCTTTATGGAAATGAAACCCACACAAAAATCCAGCTCGCTTCGGTATATCAAGGCGACGAAGATATTTCTAATTATCTTGTTAGTGAAAAATTCGATGGTGTTAGGGCCATTTGGGATGGCTCGCAACTGCGTACGCGTGGTGGTCATTTAATTAAGGCACCAGACTGGTTTACGCAGGGACTACCTGATACATGGTTAGACGGCGAGTTGTGGGCTGGGTACAATAACTTCGCTTTTGTGAGCGCGATTGCAAGGCGCCATTCGCCTAATAATGAGCACTGGCGTCAAGTGACTTATTATGTATTTGATGCGCCAAATTCTACAGAAATATTCTCCCAGCGTCATGAGCGTTACTTAAGCCTACTAAGCCATATTGAGTTATCACACATTAAACCCGTCAAGCAGCTATCATTTGGCTCCGTTGATGAGCTAAACGACTATTATCATGGTGTCTTAAAGCGAGGTGGTGAAGGAGTTATTTTGCATGCTAAAAATGCCAAGCATGAAGATGGAAGAACAACCAACGTATTAAAATACAAGCCGCACCTTGATGACGAAGCCATCGTGATTAGGCATTTACCCGGTAAGGGAAAGTACCAAGGGATGATGGGATCGCTACTGGTGAGAGATGAACAAGGTATGGAGTTTAAAATTGGGTCGGGGTTTAGCGACGAAGAGCGCGCATCACCACCACCGATTGGTAGCCAAATTACCTATCGATATCAAGGATATACTAAGTTTGGTAAACCGCGTTTTGCGCGATTTTTAAGAGTAAGGCCAAAATTATAGAAAGCTACTACGGCAAAGAAAGTTTGGGGATTTTTAGACGATAGCGAGCACTACGGCTCGCTATCAAAAGTGCAATGGACTTATTCTGCACGGCCCATGAACTTAGATTCAGCAGTGTTGATCTTAATTTTGTCACCGCTTGAAATATGCTCAGGAACTTGAACAACAAGGCCAGTCGTTAATGTCGCAGGCTTTGTTCTAGCACTAGCAGATGCGCCCTTGATTGAAGGAGAGGTATCTTCAATCACAAGCTCTACGCTTGAAGGTAAGTCGATAGAAACAGGCATGCCCTGAACTACGACGATAGATAAACCTTTAGTTGATTCATCAATAAATAGCAATTGCTCAGCAATAGACTCTTTATTTAGGTGGTATGGCGTGTAGTCTTCATCATCCATAAACACATATTCATCACCATCTACATATGAGAGCATTGCAGGACGGCGGTTAAGATCTGCAAGTGTCAGCATCTCTTCCGCTTTAAACGTTTCATCTACTTTAGAGTTATCTACTACATCGTACATACGCATACGGTATAGGCTACCGCCAGCGCGACCTTGTGGTACTGAGCGCTCAATATCACGAACAATCATTACGCGGCCGTTATACTCGATCGCGGCATGTTTTTTTATTTCACTTGCCTTTGGCATAGCTTAATTCCTAATACAAATAAAGTTGGCACAATATAATCATTTTTCGACTTTTTGGCGAGTTTCAAAATCCATTCTAAGCCTTAAATACCGTATAAAGTCGTCATTTCTGAGTACTTGATCCCAAAGTGCTGGTCAAACCAACGGTTGATATAGTCATGCTCGGGCTCAAGCTTGGCACAGCGTAGAATATTTTCACCTTTATTGGTGCCAAGTGCCTGTCCACAGTAGTTTTGCTTCCAAGTTAGCGTAAGATCTTGAGAGAATTTTTTAAGTAATGCGTCAAAGGTCTTTTCTGTTATCTGTGAAAGATTAAGAAAGTCAGGAGACAGTGGGGTGATATCAAGTTGCTCAAAATCAGCCTGATGCGCGCGGGTTTTATTATGCTTACTATCGCTTGCACTACCTTTGATATAACGATGGGCTAAACTCGCTTCATAACTAACGTTGATATCAAATTTCTCATCGTAGATGGTCACCGGGTAAGTGAACTCTCTTGTGACTTCAACGGTGTGTGTCTTATCTGAGTTATTTGGGTCTGGTCGTTCAACTTCCTGTTGATAATGCTTACGCTGGATGTATTGATTGCTAGTGCGGTAATAGTCTGCATCTGCATATAACTCTAATGAAAGCTGTTGACTGCCATCACTATCAAACCAGAGGCTATTATTAAATGCCGTATTTAGGCTTGAGATAAATGCGCCATATTGTCCTCTGATTGAGTTGCCAAAGCGCAAGCCAATATCGACACGATCCCGTATGTTCATCGCAAAATAACGACTTTTATCTTGGTTGTCTACACGTAAACGTTTTGGAGTTTGCCACGCTAAACAGTATTTTTCCGTAAAACTTTTTAAATAGAAGCGCTGCCCACTGACCTGTCCTGCAAGTTCATCACACTTTTTCTGCGCTTGCGTTCTTAGCGTGTCATAGTGGGTGCTCATGGCGCTTGCTAATTGCGCATTGCCGATCAGATGGCGATAGTTATGTTCAAACAGCTTAAACTTGTCGGGATAGGGCGTATTTGATATCGAACGGGCTTCATCGAGCAGCCACTGTCTCGCGTAATCCAGTTCTTCTCTTTGGGTATTTGCCATCGCGCCAGTCGGCTTCATTTGCCATTGTGCTTGGTTCTCTACGATTTCTTCAAGCCTAGTTGCAGCAGCGGTGTAGTTATTTGCCAAGCGCAGCATACGTACATCGATAAGACCTTTATCTATAAGCTTATCTCGCGCCAGTGTTAAACCTTGTTTCGCTTCAAGATCCTCTGGGTCTTCCGCGAGTGCTTGTGAATAATATTCAGCAGCTTGGCGGTACATTCCCGCTTCGTAAAGTTTATTACCTTTATAAACTAGCGATTTACAGCCGCTAATAGCAGCCAATATTGCAATGATGATGGCGGTTTTCTTGATCATAATATCATTCCATTCGCGCAAAAAGTTCCATAAGCACAGTTATTGATTTTAGTATCCATTCGCTTCAATTACAGGCGCACCCGTTCCTAAGCTTTTAACAGGCTTATAATACAGGGTTCTGGCGAAATCTACATCACTGAATTGTTAAGATTTTGTTTTGGGTAATATTGAATCATGATGCTCAACCTAGCCTAAAAGTTCAGCTGCTTAGGTAAGATCCAAGCTTACAGGCAACACCATTTTCCCTTTATCACACCCGAAAAAACATAACAGCTCGGCGGGTAAACCACCTCCCACAAAACTATATGCACTGCTAATCAGGAGGCTATGCTGATAGTTTTTGCAACCCTTGCAAACAGCTTTATCGCAAAAATAGTAGAAGATCTCACAAGCAACTTATTCCCCCTCCATCACACCAGAAAAGCATAAGCCGATATGCAATGTGCCGACAGGATGTCGGCCAAGTCTTGTCAGGCACAAGGACGTGCCTTACAAGACGGTTGCACTATATCGGCTTAGGATTTGAGGATTGAGTGTGATGCTGGGGCGACGTTTTCTTGGTTCGCTCGATCGCGTCGTTTAAAAAGAATGAACGAGGAGCGCATGGATGCGCTTTGATATTAAACATGGAGGTTTATGTTGCTAACGGCTGGTAGCTCGAAATTTACCGTAAAGTCAGCCCGTCCTCCTGACAGGTTTCGACGCCCATCCATGGGCTACGACATACTTTTCTTTGATGCCCAAAGAACAAGTATGCAAAAGAAAGGGCACTCCCAACATCACACTGACTCCTCAAGTAAATTGCCAATATGAACGTCACCGCTGTGTAAGGGACATCCCTGTCCCTGTCACAGCTTTTCACGCATCCATGCGTTGAAATGACTCATTGGCACTTTACTTTCGGGTGTGATGAGGGAGGAAAACGGTGCTGAGAGCTTTTTTGGTGCTTGTAAGTGACTTAGCTGCTTCAGGAGATAAAACCAGAACTAACAGACAGCGCGATTTCCCCTCCATCACACCCGAAAAGCATAAGCCGATATGCAATGTACCGACAGGACGTCGGCCAAGTCTTGTCTGGCATCATGGACGTGCCTTACAAGACGGTTGCACTATATCAGCTTAAGATTTGAGGATTGAGTGTGATGCTGGGGCGACGTTTTCTTGGTTCGTTCTTTTTCGTCGTTTAAAAAGAATGAACGAGGAGCGCATGGATGCGCTTTGATATAAGCCAAGGAGGGGATGCTTGATTAGGACTGATGTGTAAAACCAAGTACTTAACATGCTTAATTGCTCAGGCTAGCGGCCTCTGTACGCTAAAAAAATATAATTGATTATTAAGGAAAATTTAGGTGTAATGAATACATAATAAGCGCTGAGCGATGCGATGCAGGGAAAGCTTACATAACACTAGCTAAACTGATTACACTAGCTAGGAAAGTGAGAGCCTCTAAAAAGCAAATTCCTATAGCATAAACAACACCAACTCTGTCACACCGAGCAGGTAGCAGCTCAGTCCAACAAGCGACTATGCAACACAAACTGCATGTCGCATAAATACTAAAGTGTTATGTCACAAGGAGTATTCATGGCGAATCCAAAGCCTAAAGTAGTAAAAGATAATAAAGAGTGCTTTATCATCATGCCAATAGCCGATGCCGAGGGTTATCCTAACGGGCATTTTAAGCATGTGTATGACAATATAATTTCGCCTGCTTGTGATATGGCTGGATTCAAGCCAGTACGTGCGGATGAAGTCAAACAAACCAACTTGATTCATCTTGATATCTTAAAACAGCTTATTGAAGCTCCAATTGCAATTTGTGATCTAAGTAATAGGAACCCAAATGTACTTTTCGAACTAGGAATTAGGCAGGCTTTTGACAAACCAGTTGTGTTAATTCAAGAGAAAGGTACCCCCAAAATATTCGATATTGCTCCACTTCGATACCTCGAATACTGCAAAGAGATGAAGTATCACGATGTATTATCTATTCAAAAAGAACTAAAAGACTCAATTGAAGCTACGTTTGAAGCTGACGGAAAGCAAGGTAATGTAAACTCTATCGTTAAACTTTTGGCACTAAATTCACCTGCTCAATTGCCAGATATTGAACACAACAGAGAACTGCTATCTCTAGATGTGATGCATGCCGAAATGAGACAAATGAAGAGTCTAGTCGAGAATATGGCTATTCGTGGGGTTGGCAGTAAATCTTCAATTGAGATGATTGAATATGAGCGTATATCAAATGAACTTACGAACATTGTAAATAACAAACGAATGCCAGAGGGGGAGCGAAATGAACGTTTGCACTACCTCCTAATGGAAACAGAAGAATTTATGATGAGAAGCCCGTCAAAAGAAAATCATAGGCATTATCGTAGTTTGATGGAAAGAGTTCATCGTGCGCTAGCAAGTGACATAACAAGCAATTAAACAGGGATAAAAAACTTTCGGGCTATTCGCTTTGCTCAATTTTAGCCCACAATTTTTTACCCGTTAATCGGGCGTTAGCTATACAAATAGGCTATGAGTAAAAATCAGAAATTAGTGGCACAAATTAGTTTAGTAGCTGATGAGTTAGGGCTCGAATCTAGGGCTATGGATGGAGCTCAATTCTGGGTGAATTCTGAGGATTTCGACCTTGAAAGTGAAATCAAGTCACGATTAAAGTTCGAATTTGACTCTCACAAATTGTGCTTTAAAAGTGATACCTTGGAATATCCATATATTGAAACGCAGTTAAGCGTTGTATTAGATGACGAAGAGGTTGGTTACTACGTCTTATATTCTCTTCTAGATGGAGAAGCAGTTGATGACGCACTTGTAATTACAGATGAAGAGTTAAAGTATAGCTAACAAGATGGTAAAGGAAATGGACGTCTTAATGTTGGCTGGGTGTTCGTTCCTCACTGATTTTAGCCAACATTAAGACGCCTCTTATCATGGTGTTAACTAGCATCAATATTGGGGTACATCGCAGTGAGTTCTAAAAAGAAACTAAGCTCGTATGAGTCGTGCGAGTATTTTGGCGAATTCTTTCTTGCCGAAGATTCTTATGAAGTTAAGTTCGCAGGCAAAGTGTCGTTTTCTCCAGAAAATGGTTTGGTCTTAACATACAGTATTTCAGATTCGCGCTTACCTCGGGAAGCAGAGAGACTTTTTGCAATATTGGATAACGGTAAGAAGTGCACTTTGATCGGCCCGTTTGATTTTTCGGGTGGGACAATGCGTTTTGGTAGTATCAATACAAAATTTGGACGTCATGGATTTCAGCATCTTCTAGTTGGTGATTTTATCGATAAAGATACCAAGTTAGAAAAGTGCCATTTTACGTTTGGCCATATGCAAGATTTCTTTTTCAACAAAGGCCATGAACTGTTTGTTGCATTTGAAGACGGTAACCTGCATGAGATCCGTTCTAAAGAGTTTCAATTGAACGTAAAACATGAGGCTTTTGGGCATAGTGTTGATAGTAATCTTAGAAATGTAATAGTTCCTGAAATTGATAGTGGTGATCTGGCACGTGAGCTACATGACTCAATCGAGGAACTTACAAATAGATATCCGAAGCAATCAGTGTTACTGCGAAAATCCCTCGAATATTATTTTGAATACAGTGCAAACAACGCTAAGTCAGTTGAAAACATCTATGATGACCTCTATAAAATATCATCATTGTTTTCTGTGTTTATGTTTAAGCCTATTCTGCTAGATGTAGTAGAGTTTATTTACAACCAAAACCGAATCCAATTACTATCATCCCAGTTTGTTGAGTCGAGAACATTGGAGGTGGCTACTTCAAAAAGCAATCACTTTCATCTACCAATTAATAATAAGAAAGTGAGTCTAGAAGAAGTAGTGCCTAACTGGCTTCAACACTATGAAGAGTTTCGAGTTATCTCGACAACTTTAATGTTTGAAACGAATTTCCGAACCCTCCACTCAGCTTACAGTGATATCGTTTTGTATATCACTCAGTTAGAGTCAATTAATCATTCTTTGGGTATGTCGAAAGATACTAGGTTTGAAAATCCTATCCGCCATTATGGCTGCACTAAGTTAATTAATAATTTAGAAGTGCTTCTCGCCAAAGCCAGCAAAGATACAGTTGGTAAAAGCTTAAGTACAGTCAGGAATGAAATTGCGCATCTGACGCAAAGTAAAAAAATGATGAATAAGCTAAATTTGTCTGATTATGTGGAGATTGGGCACTTACTTAGGTTAATCGCTATTAGTCATCTTTTAGCGACAGTTGGGGTTGAGTTACAAGTCATTCATGAGTATCAAGACAGACTACTGTAAGTGCTAGTTAACAAAGCGTTTAAGACGGATTCCCAACGCTTTGTATTTTCGGTTTGCTTTGAATTTAGTGTTTACGGCACAATGGTTTAGGTAGGGTGGTAGCGTTGCTCACACCTTAATGCGGACGTTAATTCAAAGAGAATTTAGGTGAAATTTCCAGAATTAGAAACATCTCGGTTAATTCTTAATAAGCTATCAAGAGATAACAGTCTTGCTTTGTTAGCTATTTTTCCGACGAAAACGTGGTTAAGTTTTACGATATTGAAGGATATAAAACTGAAGTACAATCGTTAGCGCTAATAGACTTTTTCAATAGTCATTTCTCCGAAGTAGGTAATCAATGACACGCATGCTGACAATCTATCTACTTGCCTCATGGGGTTGTACTGGGTTAGCTTTGATCAATGGGACTATTCTTTTATGGGATGGTTTTGATAATGCAGAGTATCGGGTTATTACTTTCGCGGTCGCACTGCTTTTTGGCTTGATCGGTGGCACTGTTTTTGGGGTGGAAAGAAGCCTGCGTAGAATCTACCGATGTTTCGACAATACTTCAGAGGAGCAGGCGGGGTCAAAAGTTTCCAGTGCTTGGACACTACTCTATGTATGTCTTATTTTCGGAACGCTTCTGATAGGTGTGATAATGGGAAGCGGTTTAGTCGCGTTCGTCGGAAGATTACATAGTGGATTTCATATCTTTGGGTAAACACTAATGCAGATGTGTTCGACGCTCTAATAAGAAAGTGCTGACTAAAGTGCTACAAATCCGTTGAAGAATACCACCAAAGCGTTTTACGCTTCTAGCAAGGTGCTAACACTATTCTTTTCTGATACACAGACAATCGGGTTTGATTAAATCTGATTAATCAAACCCGAAAGATAAGGCTAACCCTTGTTAAACCAAGAATTAAACCAAGGTAAGGCTATAGCTCTAATTTATCTTGGGTGTTGGTATCAAAGTCGCTGGCGTCGTGTCTTTCATGAAGCTGCTCATGAGGCTCTCCCCATGTTTTATTTACCATTTTTCCGCGTTTGACCGCTTCTCTTGAGGCGATGAGTCCTGCCCATCGGATCACGTGTTCATAGCCATTAACGTCTAAAAACTCTGCCGCATCATATAGGTGTCCTTGGGCTAGCACGCCATACCACGGCCAGATTGCTATATCAGCGATAGTGTATTCATCGCCACAAATATATTCTCTTGTGGCTAAATGTTGATTCAGTAAATCCAGTTGGCGCTTCACTTCCATCGTGTAGCGGTTGATTGGATATTCGTAGTGCTCGGGTGCGTAGGCATAGAAGTGACCAAATCCACCACCAAGAAGCGGCGCAGCCCCCATTTGCCAAAATAACCAGTTGAGGCACTCGGTGCGTTTTGTGGGATCTTGTGGAATAAACCTTTGGAACTTTTCAGCTAAATAAAGCAAAATTGAGCCAGACTCAAAGATTTTGGTAGGTTCCTTGGTGCTGGTATCTAATAACGCGGGGATCTTAGAATTTGGATTAAGTGCAACGAACCCTGAGCTAAATTGCTCACCTTCCATGATATTAATTAAAAAGGCATCATATTCTGCTTCTTTTACCCCGGCTGCTAAAAGCTCTTCTAGCAAGATAGTCACTTTCACGCCGTTTGGGGTTGCGAGGGAGTAGAGTTGTAACGGGTGTTTGCCTTGCGGTAGGGACTTTTCGAATCTTGCGCCTGCAGTAGGGCGGTTGATATTTGCGAATTTACTACCATCGCCACTTTGCCATGGCCACTGCCAAACTTTAGGTGGGGTATAACCCGATGTACTCATTTTATGAACTCCTTCTGTGACTGTCCAAATCCATTATAGAGTGTAGAAGTGAAATGGAAATGAACAAATCTCTGTGGTTACTAGCTTACCCGTTTTATCCAGATCTAAAGAGGGAGCTGAACAAGCTATCAACAAAAGGTGGGGGAGAGTAGTAGAATAAAAAATGCCAATCAAAAGACTGGCATTCTTGAATTGGTTGGGAGTTAAAACACAACAGTTTGTGTTGCTGAACAGGCCGCAGTGCTACCTTGTTCGCACACTTGGTAGCCGTATGTACCGCCGCCTTTAACACTGATGCTGTCTGTATGACTATTATCATTGCTAGTTGTGACAATTTTACTACCGTTACGATAAATATCGACTTGTGACGTGCTTGCACCGTTCCAGCTTAAGTCAACATAACTGTTACCTTTTTGCTTATAACCCGAAGCTGAAAGCTCAACGCTTGTCGTGTTATCACCGTCACCTGAACCTGTACCGCCACCAGCACAACCGTTAGCGGTTAAGTAAGCGCTCGCATCTGCTACTTTAACGATACCGTAACCAAAGTACACGTCTTTACCCGCGGCGCCTGCATCTGCTGCGGTTGCTTTTAATGCACTTCGGATTTCTTCACCAGTACACTCTGGGTGGTTAGACCACACCAATGCTGCAAGACCTGCAACAGCAGGAGTTGCCATTGACGTGCCGCTCATTAAGCCATAATCACTCGTACCAATGCTGATGTTCGCGTTTGTAGCGGCTATTAACGCAGTACGATCTTCAAATGCAGCGCCAACCGCTGGGATTGATGTGCTGTTAGTATCACCTAAAGTGCCGTATAGCATGCCAGCTTCATTATTTACGATAATCGCGCCGATACCACCAGATGCTTCGCAGTTTGCTACTTTATCGTGGAATGAAATATTACCACGGTCAATTAGGCATACCTTACCGTTTGCAGCACCATTGGTTGTTTCAGCTGTGCCCATAAAGTAAAGCGGGCCTGACGCGCTACCACTGTTTTCCATTGCTGAACTTGCAAACGCCGCACCGTCAGCAGTCATGCTTGAAGAAGTTGCCATATCTGCTGGGTAAGTTGAAAGTGTATCAACACCGCCTGCAGTTACCTCTACACAAATATGCTCGTCGTTAGTCGCGCGTTTTCCACGACCAGAAGTACAGCTTGGATACTGAGAAAAGTCTGCAATTTGATTATCTGCATCGTTTGCACCGATCATCATTACTGAAGGGTAGCCTGCAGGATATGAACGAACATTGTTGCCATCGTTACCAGCTGCCGCAACCACTAAGCCACCAGCATTACGGAAGTTTTCAAATGCGTTTGATTCTGTATTATTTGAGCCACCGCCACCCAAACTCATATTGATGATGTTTGCACCTGCTTGTGAGCATAGGTTTGCTGCGTGAGCAAGGTCAGAAGAGTAGCCCCAACCTTCTGCGTTAAATACTTTAATAATGTGCATTGGCACGCCAGGTGCCATGCCGATGACACCAATATTATTGTCAGCAGCACCGATAGTACCGGCTACGTGTGTGCCGTGTGGACCGCCATTTTCATACCAATTACCTGTGCCGCTGTCATTATCACCGGTGATATTACCCCAAATGAAATCAGGATTTGATTGGTC
The DNA here is from genome assembly GCF_005886535.1 of Pseudoalteromonas sp. S2755. Taxonomy (GTDB): domain Bacteria; phylum Pseudomonadota; class Gammaproteobacteria; order Enterobacterales; family Alteromonadaceae; genus Pseudoalteromonas. The sequence continues at coordinate 13,874 of NZ_PNDS01000028.1, read as the reverse complement.
AAGACCTGAGTCAATCACACATACTTTCATGCCTGCGTTCGCATCGAAAGTCAGTTGATTTGCTTGTGATTGGTACACCGCATACGGTGTAACCTGTTGCTGCATTGGGTTACCTGCGTCGTCGTTATAAATCCCCAGTGGGTAGCGCTTTTGGTCTGCTTCAACGAGTTTGATGTGTGGGTTGTTTAATAAGCCTTTTACTTGACTAAGATCTTTGCCAGTAAAAGTTGCAGCGAAGAAGCCATCGCTATCAACGTGCAGCTCAGCGCCAAGCTTTTTAGCAAGTGCTTTTACGACGCCTTTTTTCGAGTTATCGACCTGAATGATGTATCGATCGTCAGATGCCTGTGCTTGTGACATAGCACAAGCGCCTGCGATAAGTAGTGCCCCAGTTAACTTGTTTAATTTCATTGTTATTTTCTCAGTTACATTGCGTGAATATTATTGTTAATAAAAGCTAACAACTTTTTAACGATGATTAGCATATAACCAATAACAAGAACTCGTAAAGAGTAAATTATGCAGATTTGTGGAATTAATAAGAATATTTAATTACTTTAATATAATGTATGGTTATGACAGGACGTCTAACCATACATCGTAGTTATTGATAAAGGAACTGTATTAATAATTGCTATTATATCAATTCTAATTAAGCTGCACTGTGAAGCTGGTGGCGATGCTTCGTAGCCAGTAATAGTAAGAAAGGTAACGCCAGTAATAAGTGCAGGGCTAGTTGCATGGGGGCATCCAATAACAGTGGTTGCGTCATGGTTGCAAGTACCCCCGCACCACTCATCTGTAATACTCCAATCAACGCTGAGGCAGTCCCAGCTTGTTTAGCAAATCCAGATAAGGCTTTACCAGCGGCTGCTCCAATCGTAAATGCAAAGCCAACTGATGCCATATACATTGGCAGTACAAAATGCGCTATTTCAGTTTGTGGCAAAGCCAGTAACAACAGACCACTAAAGCTAAAAACGGCGAGGCCGAAAGTTAATGACTTTTGGCTATTGCGTTTGATGAAGTGGGGAGCAACAAAACTTGCGACAATACTCAACGCCGCGTTGCCAGTAAACCAAAAGGTAAAGTCGGAAACACTGCCGCCCATTTTTGCCATGATCCACCCCGGAGCCGAAATCACAAATACCAGCATTGCTGCCATACCAAGCATTGTTAAGGCGGCATTGTATAAGAAAGTTGTGCTACTGAGCATTGGCTTAAAACGTCTCAAATCGAGGATATGACCGCTGTAATGTGTATCTTCGGGGCGAGTCTCCTTATAGATAAGAGAAACTAAGATGAGGCCAAGAACGGCAAAGCCAAACAAAAAACTAAAATTACTCTGCCAGCCAAATTCGACAGTGAGCCACGCACCTAAAATTGGCGCTAACGCTGGGATAAAACATACAATACCATTGAGGTAAGTGATCATTTGGCCACTGCCTTTGTGCCCAAAACTATCACGAACAATAGCAAAGGCGCTGACAAAAGTAGCACACGCCCCCAAGCCTTGCAGCACTCGAGCTACCATCATGAGAGGCCAAGTGGAGGCATAGCTTGCCATTATAGCACCAAGCGCAAATAAAATTATTCCAACTAGCGCAATCGGCTTACGACCATATTTATCCGCAAGCGGACCTGCTATCAACTGTCCAAGACCCACGGCTAGCATATATATACTCACTGTTTGTTGAATTTGGCTTTCCGATACTTGAAGACTGGCCTGCATATCCACAAATGCAGGTAGATAGAGATCGATACCTAAAGGGCAAAAGATAACAAGTAAAGCGAGAATAAAAATCAGTGCTTTTGAGTTTGATTGGGTCATGGCGTCTCCTTTTGGTCGCTATTGTATTGTGGAGAACGAGAAAAAACAGGACAAAGCGCCGATTTAGCAAATTTTTAAGATATTTTATTCGCTGATAATTGTAGATGGTTGATTAACTGGTCAGATGTGTTAATTTTAAGCAAAATCATTATAGAAAAATCTTATGTCTGCACCACTTTTAAAAATTTATAAAAGGATGAGTTGGTTGCCATTTGGTAAATGGATGTTTAGTAAGGCGGTATGTCGTAAAGCTCCTTACTTTGGTACCATCAAGCCTAAAATCACACAATTGAAGCCCGGCGTTTGTAGGGCGACCATTCGCAACCGTAAAGCCATTCATAACCACATAGGTACGGTTCATGCGATTGCACAGTGTAATCTTGCGGAGCTATGTGCTGGAGTCATGACAGACGCAACCATCGATCATAAAACCCACCGCTGGATCCCAAAGGGGATGTCAGTGCAATATTTAGCCAAAGCCGAGACCGATCTGCATGCCGTGGCGCAAATAGAGTACCCAAGAGCATGGCAAGATAAAGAAGAGCTGATTGTGCCAGTGGAGGTTTTTAATACTGCAGGAGAGAAGGTATTTCACGCCGACATTAACATGTATATCAGCGCGAGAAGATCTTAATTGTTTATAGTTTGATCGTCAGCAGAGTCAATTGCCGTGACGTTATTGGCTCGCTCATTACGGTGTGTTAGTTTTCCATCGACGTGCGCACCGGCTTCGATCGTTAGGGTTTCGTGTTCGATGTTGCCAAAAACTTGAGCGCTGGGAAGCAGCGTGACTTGTTTAGCCTTAATATCACCTTCCACTTTGCCTAATATAGTCAGCTCATTGGCTTGGATATTACCTTGTACTAAACCTTTATTGCCGATGATTAGTTTTTCGATGTCGAGATTGCCATGGACGGTGCCATCTAATTGCAGTTCACCTTCACAGACAATATCGCCCGTGACTTTAGTGCTATGAGCAATAATAGCTGGGACGTCGTTTCGTTGGTTTTTAAAAGAGTTAAACACGAATGCCTCACTATCGCAGCGTAATTGCAATTAGATGTTACTTATTGAATGCGCGAGCGATTTTAATTGGGTTTAGGTGTTTTTTACCTTGAATCACTTCATAGTGCAAGTGTGTCGCTGTACTTCTTCCTGTGCTGCCCATTAGTGCAATTACGTCACCTTTATTGATCTGCTGGCCTTTTTTTACCTTGATGGTGTGAAGGTGGCCGTAGCGTGTGGTGATGTTATTGGCGTGTTCAATTTCAATAAAGTTGCCATAGCCGCCATTTTTCCCAGCTCGTTTAACGGTGCCAGAAGCTGGGGCTACGATCTGTGTTTTGTGCCAACCTGCGAGATCGATACCTTTATGATAAGCACGACGGCCAGTGATAGGATCTTTACGAAAACCAAAGGCACTAGAAACATAATATTTTTCTTGAGCGACAGGCAATGTATCTGGCAGTTGGCCAATCATCGTAGATAATTGCGCATAAACAGCGTATTGGTCAATGGCATTAATAAAGCTGGCTTCGACCAATTCTAAGTCGGCTTGGAAGTAGGGACCACCTTGCGCTTCTGAGAAATCAGATGATAATTGTAATCCTGCACTATCGATGGATTGTTGCATTGCAGCAATTTCAGCGCTGAATGATTGCCCAAGCTGTTCGCTGAGCTGTCGTTGTTGAATGAGTAGGTGGCTGGCTTGGGGAGCAAACTCAGCTGTAGCGCTTGGTTGTGGATTTTCAATGTCTGAAGATGTTTCTTCTAGCTCACCTTCCGCTACGTTGTCGTCAGTTGTTTGGGTCGAGTCAACTAATGACTCAAGCACACTGTGCTGCTGTGACAGTTGGTCAAGCATGCCTTTTTGCTGTGCTAATTGTGCTTGAAGCTGTGATTTTTCTGCTTGCCACTTGGCTTGCAGCTGCGCAAAGTTTTGTTGCTCTTTAGTGAGCAGGTCACCATTTTCTTGTAATTTGAGCGAGGCATTGGCTATCCACATAGCAACTGCAAGCAAAATCAAAATCGAGCAAGCTTGAACCCAAGATGGCAATTTCCACATCTTGACAGTTGCGTCTTGACGAACAATTAATTGAGTTGGCTTAAACAGCCTTAGATATAGGCGCTTGAGTACTTGCAACATTCAACCTCGGATTTAAATCAGCGCTACACTCTAACAATTTTTAGTCAAATTTCCAGTTTTTAGAACTAAAAAAAGGCATGAAATCATCATGCCTTTGATTTAAAAGTAAATAAAATTGCGATTAACTCACAATTAATTGCGATTATTTTGCTGGAAGTATTGTGCCTTCAACAGAACCAAAACCGATACGGTTATAGCCATTCGCTTCACACCAGCCGCGCATAATTACTTTATCACCATCTTCTAAGAACTTACGCTCTTCGCCATTTTCTAGAGTAATGGTTTCTTTGCCGCCACGTGATAATTCGAGTAATGAACCCGCTTCTTCGTGCTCAGGGCCTGATTGCGTACCCGAACCTAACATATCGCCTGGTAAAAAGTTACAGCCATTCACCGTGTGATGTGTCACCATTTGCGCAACCGTCCAATAGCTGTGCTTGAAGCTGGATTCAGACAATTTGCTTGGTTTAGCGCCTTCGCTGCGCATTTTTTCAGTCTCTAGTAAGACATCCATGCGAATATCAATAGCACCAGACTCGCGGTTTTGCGTTGATTCTAAGTATTCCAGCGGTTGTGGGTCGTTTTCATCACGGTGCCATTGAGTACGGTATGGTGCCAGAGCCTCTGTGGTTACAACCCAAGGAGAAACCGTTGAGGCGAAGTTTTTCGCAAGGAATGGACCTAATGGTTGATATTCCCAGGCTTGCAAGTCACGGGCAGACCAGTCATTGAATAAACAAAAACCAAAAACGTGATCTTCAGCATCTTTAATTGCGATAGAGTCGCCAAGTTCATTACCTTTACCAAGGTAAATACCTAGCTCTAGTTCGTAGTCTAGGCGCTTACACGGGCCAAAAGATGGCGTATCCGCATCAGGTGCTTTAGTCTGGCCTTTAGGGCGAGGGAATGTTTGACCTGAAACACCAATAGATGAAGAGCGGCCATGATAACCGATTGGCACCCATTTATAGTTTGGAAGCAGAGGGTTATCAGGACGGAACAGGCTACCTACCGCTGTTGCGTGATAGATAGAGGTATAAAAGTCGGTGTAATCGCCAATGTGGCAAGGTAAAGCGTATTCCACATCATCTTGTGCAACCAATGCGCCTTCTAGGCTTGATTGCAGCTCAGAACCTTCACGTAATGCACGAGAAAGTGCAAGTCGAAGTGCTGACCAGTACTGCTGGCCCATACCCATAAATTCGTTTAATGCTGGGGCATTTGCCGCTTCTGCAGCCTCTGCTGCATCACCTGAAAGTAGGTTAGCGTCAACAACAGCGCCAAGATCTAGTACTTGATCGCCAATCGCAACACCGCCCCGAAATTCTTCGTTACTGTTCTTACGGCGAAATACTGCAAAAGGTAAGTTTTGAATAGGGAAATCAGTTCCAGTCGCATTCGCACTAGCTACCCAACTCTTTAATTGGATGTCGTGTGTTTCGTTAATTTGAGACATTGCCCTTCCTTTAATTTTGGCTTTCAACTTGAGTTATGGTCAAAAGTGAAAAACTCAAGTCGTAATAGCAATTTGATAAACCACAAAAAGCAGCTATCGCTAGCTGCTTTTTAATTAATTTAATAGGTGTACTTAGATCACGCCACGGCGCTCTTGGTCGCGCTCAATTGACTCGAATAACGCTTGGAAGTTACCTTCACCAAAGCCACCATCGTCAACACGTTGGATCATTTCGATGAAAATTGGGCCAAACAGGTTTTTAGTGAAAATCTGTAGTAGGTAGCAATCTTCGCTTTGGCTATCTACCAGAATTTGGTGCTGTTTGATCTTTTCTTTATCTTCTTTAACCCAAGGCACACGGTCAAAGATAGTGTCGTAGTAATGATCTACGATATCTAAAGTGGCAATGGTGCTCTTGTCTAGCTTATCTAGCGAGCTAACCAAATCATCAGTCAAAAAGGCTAAATGCTGTACACCTGGACCATTGTACTCATCTAGGTACTCATCGATTTGGTTGTTGTTGTCATCTTTACCTTCGTTGATTGGAATAGAGAAGGTGCCACATGGTGACTTAAGTGCGTAGGAAAGCAGTGCCGTTTTTTGACCTTTGATGTCAAAGTAACGAACTTCAGTAAAGCCAAATACGTCTTTATAGAAGTTAGCCCAAGTTTCCATTGTCCCTTTATAAACATTGTTTGTTAGGTGATCGATGCGCTTAAAGCCTTTGTCTTCAACAACCTTTTGCTCATCTAGGTCTACGAAGTCTTGCTCGTAGATAGAGCCTTTATCGCCAAAGTTTTCGATGAAATAGATAAGGCTATCGCCGATACCGTAAATTGCTGGGTATGGTAAGTCTTTGTGTGTTGAATCAGTCGCCGGTTTTGCACCACGCTCAACCGCAGTATCAAATGCCTTTTGCGCATTTTCTACACGCCAGCCCATAGAACAAATTGCCGGGCCGTGGCTTTTAGCAAACTGTGCCGAGAAGCCTTCACGCTCGTTATTCAACAAAAAGTGAATATCGTGCTGGTTGTAGTAAACGATATCTTTGTCTTTAAATTTCTTCAGTTTTGAGAAGCCAAAGTCAGTGAATACCTTATCCATGTAATCAGCGTCTGGTGTTGCATATTCTGTAAACTCGATGCCGACTAGGCCTAGTGGATTATTTACTTCACTCATTGTTTTACTCCCGTATTAAGCACTGGGTGACTTGTTAGTATTTATGACTGGATGATTAATCAAATTACTGCAAAGGGGAAGCTAGAGGCTATAAATAGCAGCAGGTGACTTTGTAAATTTAGTTGCACAATTGCCATGAAAAAGACACAAAATTGACACAGGCGTGACGATAATTATTTTTGCTTAAATTTTGACTAAAAACAGCAAGGAACTTTGCGGGGCATTTCGTGAATTTGCTTTTTTATTACTATGATTTTATTTGGTTTTTATGTTTTTAATGGATGGGCTATATGAGAGAGAGGATTTTTATCGCACGGCTAAATTGAGAGGAAAAATGACGCTAAGTGTATCTAAATATTTACATCTAGTTGCTATGGAAGGGGTAAACCACGCTAAATTAGCGTGGTTTACAGCAAATATTATTGCTTCTCAGCAGATACTTCTAGTTCTTCTGCAAGGTAATGCTTTTGCGTATGAGGTTCGTGCTTACCCTCAGCGCCGTGCATCCAATCTACAAGCTTGTTGCTTAATAGATACATTAACACAGCAGACAGCAAGGCTACGCCACCTAAACCAATGAAGATGCTCATCGCATTTTCCATCGCTTCTTGGCCTTCACCGATGAAAGAGCCCACAAGACCAGCAAGCTTGTTTGCAACCGCCGTACATAGGAACCAAATACCCATTAGTAGTGATGCTAAACGTAGTGGCGCCAGTTTACTTACCATAGAAAGACCAATTGGTGATAAACATAGTTCACCAAGTGTGTGGAACATATAGAATAACACTAACCAAATCATGCTGATCTGCAGTGTGTCACCGGCTTCGCCACCTTCTGTTGCAAGTGCTAGCATCATAGTTAAGAAGCCTAACGCAAGGAAAACAAGGCCAATGGCAAACTTCACCGGAGAGTTTGGCTCTTTGTTATCTAGTTTTAACCAGATCATCGCTACTAATGGCGCAAATACAATGATGAAGATAGAGTTAAGAGACTGAAACCAAGAAGCCGGGATCTCAAAGCCCATAAACATACGGTTGGTATAGTCGTTTGCGAATAGGTTCATCAGGCCACCTGCCTGCTCGAAGCCCATCCAGAAGATAATTGAGAAAACACTCATGGTGAAAATAACACGGATACGATCTTTTTCTTTCTTTGTAAGTGGCTCTTTTGTCAGAGAGTCAGACATCTGTTGAGAAAGTTTAGCTGAAGGTACTTTACCGATATCGCCTAGATACTTCTGGCTTAAGATAAGCTGCATAACTACAGAAATGATCATACCTACACCCGCCGCGATAAAGCCTGCCTGCCAGTTAACTACTGCAGCTACATAACCCGCAACAAGTGGACCTAACGCACCACCTAAGTTGATACCCATATAGAAGATAGTAAATGCACCGTCACGGCGCTTGTCACCTTCTTGGTATAAATCGCCAACCATCGTTGAGATATTAGGCTTGAATAAGCCATTACCTAGACAAAGCAGTGCCAAGCCAAGGTAGAAGACGTTTACTTCTTGCCCTGCCACAACACTGTGAGGAATACCCATAATAAAATGGCCTGCGGCCATTAAAATACCACCAATAATGATGGCTTTGCGCTGACCTAATACGTTATCTGCAAGCCAACCACCAAACAGCGGGGTAAGATAAACGGCCATCGTAAATGTGCCGTAAAGGCTTAGTGCATCGGCATTACTCCAACCGAAGCCACCATTTTGTACTTGTGCTACAAGGTAAAGAACTAAGATGGCACGCATACCGTAGTAGCCAAAGCGCTCCCACATTTCGGTACCAAATAATAAGAAGAGGCCTTTAGGGTGACCCAGAAATTCTCCGGCCTTCGGAACTGAATTCATATGTACTTCCTAATCTAATCAATGTGTTGTATCTGGCCATTTTTATAAAGAATGCGTTATTGCATCTAATGTTTTCAATCAACACTGAATAATGAGCCATATACTTAGCATGCAACGTTAGAAACGATGCGCGGTAAATAGAACACTTTTCAATGCAGATTGGCATTGCTTATCGAGTCACCGAGTAAAAACCTTAATCAGATATCTACTTGTTGAGCTCAGGCATGCCTGTACTTTTTTTGAACGGGTGGCCAGTACCTATTTCAACTAGCGTTTGTTGTATGTAACGACTAACTAATTTAAAAAAGCGCGTCAGTATACTCAGTGAAAATTAATAGGGGAAGTGTTTGGAGTCAGAAAGCGAATAAAATGCGGTCAGTGATTCAGGGAAGGATCATTCTTTTAGGTGGCGATTATATCTAAATGCATGGCGTAACCATTAGGGGCAGTTGATCTTTGCTGTTTGATTTTTGTTCCCCTTAGTGGAGGCTGGAATTGCGGGGGGGCAGTGCCCCCACACCATTAAGCTTCTTGGCTCAAATATTGTTGGATAAACTCGGTTGCGGCTAAAAAGTCCTGCTCCAATTTATCACGCATCTGGATCAGCTGATCGGTGGTAAGCGTGCCTTCCTTACATAAAGTCTCGAACTCTATGGCTGTTTCTGCTACTTTTTCAGCACCGATAGTTTTAGAGATGGACTTAAGTTGATGACAAGCTTCAATGATTTCGTCTTGGCTCATCGTGATCACCGCGCCGTTTACATCCCGTGTTAACTGGCTACTTTGTTCTAAGTACATTCGGAAAAAGCGATTTCGTTTCGCTTCATCATGATTTACATACTTGTTAAGCATGTCCATGTTGATGGCGGGAGCAGGTTCGCTGGCTTTAGTCTCAATCACTTCAGGCTCTGCAACCATAACTTCATCAACTTCGGGCTCTAGCTCTGTTTCTTGTTGTGCTCTCGGCTGTACTTGGTTAACGGCTACTGGTGCAGCTGATGGATCAGCACTTGGTCTAGGCTGATGTGCTTTTGGTAAGCTTTCTATACACTTATTGAGTGTTGCTTCTAGTACATTTAACTCAACCGGCTTAGTAATGTAGTCATTCATACCACCAGCCTCACAACGTTCCCTTTCGCCTTTTAATGCATTGGCTGTCACGGCAATGATGTATGGTTGCTCAATGGTATCGGTTGCGGTTTCTACATAGTCTCTAATATGTTTGACCATGTCGTAGCCCGACATCTTCGGCATATGTAAATCAGTCAGTACGATAGGAAAGTGCTCTTTTTTCCAAAGTTCTAGACCTTCCTCGCCATTTTCTGCAACCTCGACACCATAGCCTAACAGGTGTAATTGGTCGGTCAGCACTTGCTGATTTAATACGTTATCTTCAACTAACAACACCAGTTTGTTGGTTGCTCTTGCTTCATCAACACTTAAAAAGTCGTTGATAGTGCGCGAAGGTTTAATATCTTTTGGTTTATGCAACCCGGCAGCAACTAAAATAGCCGTCATAAAGCTAGACTTACATAACGGTGATGCATTGAGGTAGAAAATATTTTTGTGATTAAGGGCGGCTTCGTCCATTTTACTTAGGACAACAACTTGCTGTTCGTTTTTCTCAAGCGAATAAACGACAGTTCTTAGCTCTTCATTGACCTTGTCCATGCCGTCTAAACCATCTAGCACCCAAATAAGTTTATCTTCGTGCTGGTGTTCGGTTATTTCGCTTTCATCGATAGCAATCACACTCGCACCCATAAATGAAAGGTAGCGATTTAAAATAGTGCGTCTCTCATTATTTGGGGTGAGTAGGGCAACAGTGCGGCCGTTTAACAATTGCTTATTCGCGTAATTTACTTTGCCATCCACACTAAATGGCAATTCCACAACAAACTCACTTCCCATGCCAATATCCGAGTTAACATGGATACTACCTAGCATGAGTTCGATTAAACTTTTACAAATAGAAAGGCCTAGTCCTGTACCGCCAAATTCGCGGGTGATAGAGCCCTCAGCTTGAATAAACGGATTAAAAATTTCTCTCAACTGAGCTTTTGTCATGCCTTTACCATTGTCAGTGACGGTAAAGCGTAAGGTGTAATGCTCCGAGGTGTTTTGTGCAACTTCAACGGAGATTTTTACATAACCTTGGGTTGAATCATCTGTAGTTGTGAACTTAATGGCATTACTGCACAGGTTATAAAGTACTTGCCTAACGCGAACGGTGTCACCAACTAAGTTCGTTGGAATGTCAGGAGCAATAAACAGCTGTAAGTCTAACTTACGTTTTTTCGCTACTGATGAAAGTACACGTGCGACTTCCTCTGTGGTTTCAGCCACCGAGAAAGCACTGTTGTCTATGCGTAATTTACCTGCCTCAATTTTAGAAAAGTCGAGAATATCATCGAGAATACCAAGTAAAGAGAATGCTGAGTCGCGAATAATCGTGGTGAGGCGGTGTTGAGCACCATCAAGATCGGTTTGACGCAGTAAATCAATAGTACCAATGACGCCGTTCATTGGCGTGCGGATCTCATGGCTCATCGTGGCTAAGAAAGTGGTTTTTGCATCACTTGCACGCTCCGCATTTAAAATCGCTTTTTCTAACGCCAGCGTGCGGGCTTGAACTTCAGTTTCAAGGCTTTCTTGAAGCTGTTTTAACTCGTTTTGCGTTGCTTGATCGGACTCTATGGATGATTGTACTTGCTTTAACAACGCATTTATCGCTTCAGCAACCTCAGCCAGACCACCACCATAATAAGTACCAACCGTCGACTTATAGTTTTTATCCATTGTTAGACGATTGATTTCTGAGATAAGCTCTTCAGTATCGTTACTTGATGCGCCAGAAAGCCTACGAATAGCAACCACCACAATCATCAAGGCGCTAATAATGGCAGCAGCGAGCAGTATATAGGCAATAAATGGATCGCTTGATGATGCAGTAGCAACAGGTGGTGTATAGGTCAAAATGAGTTCACCAACGTTTTGCTCATCTAGTTGCAGTGGCATGTGATATACCTGCATTGTATCTTTGTTATAAGACTCTTTGCGATTCAATGCAATGATTTGCTCACCTGTACTTTGTTGAAATACTAGGTTTGGTTGCCCCATCCCCGTATTGACATACAAATAGGCACCCAAACGCTCGTTAGATGACAATAATGCGGATACAATCTGTTTGGCACTGTCAAAGCCGTGCTGTGTGACCACCTTGGCAAGTGGAGTTGCAACTGTTGTTGCTTGTTGCTGTAGGTTCACGGTTGGTGCGGTAGGGACGTCAGCTTGCTTTGGCAGTAGGTAAGCACCAGCGGCGCTGCATAGTCCAACAGTCAGTATTGCGATAAATAAAAAAAGTATCTGTCCATTTGCATTGGTATTCGCGCTATTTGCCATGCTTAATCCCAAAAGAATTATTTATACTTAGTAGTTGTAGTAATCCTATCACCTTCGACAAGTTTTTACCTCTCGTTTTTCAATCAATAGTGGCAATAGGCTGGGATCATCTGATTGTTTTAAATCTTAGAATAATCAGGTTGTTATCTCGATAATTTTAACTGCACCTGTGATGTGTAAAGCATTAAACTTTAATAAAAATTAAATTTTACGTAACGTTTTTATAAAGTAGTATTCGTTCAACCTAATACTTATAAGGATATCTCATGTTTCTACGTCAAAGTCGGCTGGCGTTTGGTTGGCTTATTACACTGCTGGGCTGCGCCTTACTAACTGGCTGTAATAACAGTGACAATTCTATTGTTATTGAAAAGAGTGCTAATGAAGACATTGCCGTCACTCCGCCGCGCTATGGCAAGGTGGGAGACGGGCTACTCAACGAACAACTGGAAGCAATCCGGGCTGAGTTTGCTATGCCCGCACTTGGCGGGTTTATCGTTTATGGGGATGAGTTGATTGAGCTTGATGTAGCTGGTGTGCGAGTGAGCACAGGGCAAGCTCTGGTCACCAAACTTGATAATTGGTCGATTGGTTCGTTCAGTAAGTCCATGACAGCAACCGTAGCTGCTCGTTTGGTTGAGCAGGGGTTAATTCGATTTGACAGTCGGGTGAGTGATGTTTTTCCTGAGTTAATCGGAAAAATTAACCCTGAATTTGAGTCTGTTACATTAACGGCACTGCTTTCGATGACTTCAGGCTTAAAGCGCGATCTTGACTCCATGTATTCTGGTCAGTGGCATTTAGATCAACGTGGCATGATCGAGCAAAGATATTCGTGGACTCAAGAGGCGTTAACGACACAACCAGAAGTGACTCACGGAACCTATCTATATAGCAATGCAGGTTATGTTGTTGCAGGTCATATGTTGGAGCGTGTGACGGGGCAATCATGGGAAGCGTTAGTGAAGCAAGAAGTGTTCATTCCTCTTGGAATGGAAAATATTGGATTTGGGCCTGCTAGCTATGGAGATCCAGAAGGGCAGCCGAGTGGTCATCAGATGCGAGAAGGGCAATGGCATCCAATAACACCGGCCGACAGGGTCGATCTACCAAACGTTGTTGGACCAGCAGGGTTAGTCAGTACGACCTTGGCCGATTTGTCATACTATTTACGTGCTTATCTCGAGGGTGCCAGAGGTGGTGATAATTTGATTGGTGCTAATTCATATACGCGACTGCTCACACCGGTTAGCCCAGAATATGGCTTAGGCTGGATCCTTACTCCAAACAACAATAGCTTTCATCACAATGGCTTTACTGGGACCTTCTATTTAGACAACTTAGTGTTGCCAGAAAAGAACATAGCGATATTAGCGGTAACAAACGGTGATACGAGTAATGCAAAACAAGCGGTAGAAAAAGCGATACAGGTCATGCAACAAAGATTTGAAGCGCAACATAAAGACAATCTCTAAACAGGATTGATAAACCTTGTTGTCGAGCTTCGCTATGGGAATGAGATAGAATATGTATCTCCATTCTATTTTATTCCTTTAAGCACATATTTCTCTTAAGTGACGCCTTTTTCTTTGTTTTAGGTCTAGAGCGGTTTGCGTTATTCATAGATATAAGTCGATAAATACAGTAAAACATGGCTAGTCGGGCGTTTTTTCATCGAAAAAGCGGTATTTTAACCGCTTTGTCTGAAAACTGTGCAAACGATAAATGTATTTAAAAAAAGGGTTGACTTAGAACCGCAAAACCCGTTTAATACGCCGCACGCCCAGATAGCTCAGTCGGTAGAGCAGAGGATTGAAAATCCTCGTGTCGGTGGTTCGATTCCGCCTCTGGGCACCAGATTAAAATCATTGCATTAGCAATGTGGTGCATGCAGAAACTGCATGGTACACGAATTAGTGTGCCGACTTAGCTCAGTTGGTAGAGCAACTGACTTGTAATCAGTAGGTCATCCGTTCGACTCGGATAGTCGGCACCATTTAATTT
>NZ_PNDS01000278.1 GCF_005886535.1 Pseudoalteromonas sp. S2755 | reverse complement strand
CCCGCGCGCAAGGATATTCCGCAGCAGAACCAAAAGCAAGCAATCCAAACCCCCAAGTTCGTTCGTTACCTGCCGCATTACGTTATTAGCCGGGTTAGCCTGCGCTTTTGGTTGATTGCTCTGGTGTTCTTGAGTTTCTTCGGGATTAAAAAGCTGCGCGTGGAGGAGCAAAGATGTAACGCTTAATTTTTGTTACTGAGGTTAAAAACCTCTGGCGAGATAAACTCGTCTTCGCGCTGCTTTTGTCCAGCAGCGTGCTTGCGCTAGAAGCATTTCTGATCGCCCCTTACTTTGCTAAAATCCATCATGACGTGGTACTAGCCGCACAGAAAAAGCCGCAACAGCCCAACCAACCTGCCAAAGCT
>NZ_PNDS01000277.1 GCF_005886535.1 Pseudoalteromonas sp. S2755 | reverse complement strand
AATCTATGTAGAGGACGGTATGGTTACTATTCGTTTGCATCGTGGCTGCGCTATAAAGCGTCCATTCTATCTAATCGTGGTTTGGGATAGCCGTTTCTCGCGTGACGTTCGTTTCATCGAGAAAGTAGGTTTGTTTAACCCGATCGCAGCAGGTCAGGAAGAAAAAGTACGTTTTGATTTATCTCGTGGTGATCACTCGGTAGGTCAAGGCGCATCTCTTTCATATCGCGTTGCTAATCTGGTTAAAGACGCTCGTTAAGCGGCTTTATAGGCGTAATTGTAAGCCTGAGTCACAGTAACACCTCGCCATACGGTGATGGGCAGCTTGCTGCTCCGTATGGCATCAAGGGATG
>NZ_PNDS01000276.1 GCF_005886535.1 Pseudoalteromonas sp. S2755 | reverse complement strand
CACGCGCGCAGACTCAGATTCGATGATCCCGTCAGGCGCCATTACGAGGCGTTGGGCGGGGAGGACTTCAAAATGCAGCAGATTACGTGCAAACTCCTCGACTTCTAAATTGCCGAGTGCCATATGTTGGCGCTCTATGGTTTTAATAACGCTACCATTTTGGTCTATCAAATATAAATCTGGCCTACCGCCCAGCCAAGCAGAAAGACTTTTCGCTGAGCTGCTCAATTCGATGTTCGCTGCTGCGCAGATCATGGGGCC
>NZ_PNDS01000275.1 GCF_005886535.1 Pseudoalteromonas sp. S2755 | reverse complement strand
TGCATGTACAGAAGACGCCAATTCGGCACAAGCCAAGGCTATCGCGCTGAGTCATCGATTCATATGCCCTCCTGTGTGCAGTACGTAAGACGGGAAAGGGGTCCTTCAGGAGAGTACCAAAAGCTCAAACAATCCCAATGCCATTTTAGACGGATGCAAGTATCACGCTCTGTCTGACTGGCAATATTTGCGCTCCATATCCGTTAGCATCAAAGGCAATAGCAATACCACTGATAAGGGATAATGATAGTATCT
>NZ_PNDS01000274.1 GCF_005886535.1 Pseudoalteromonas sp. S2755 | reverse complement strand
CGCTGCTTGTGCAGTCTTGGGAAAAAATTTGCGCAATTTCGCTGACCTGAGGTTTGTGCTGCCTAAGTACTTTGCCATACTCAGTGAAAAGGTTGGCATTTCTCACCTGCTTTTTATCAAGGGCGGGTCCCAGCGTATTTTTCGCTGTTGAAGCTTCTTGCAGTGTATGTGAAATGGTTTGCTGGTTACGCTCTTCTTTCGATTCGCAGCCCAGCATTAGGCTCAAAACACACAGTAGGCTAACCAGTTTCCAAATTCTAAAGTTGGACTTTCATTGT
>NZ_PNDS01000273.1 GCF_005886535.1 Pseudoalteromonas sp. S2755 | reverse complement strand
ATTACGCTTGCTAATCGATGCGAGATTGCAACAATCAAAGAGGAATGGTCATTAAACCGCTTAGGGGTTGAAGCAACTAGCTGGCTGTCGTAGTTTGAAAGGCGAGATAAAATTCGTAAACATTGTAAGTTCGGGGTTTGTCCATCACTCAGTATTTGTACCGCCAGTTGATGTCGACCTTTCCAAACCTTATCGTGCTGTGCATCTAACTTTTTACCTGCTGCGAGTTGGTCGCTTTCTCGTGATACCCATAAAGAGTCTGCAAAGCTTG
>NZ_PNDS01000272.1 GCF_005886535.1 Pseudoalteromonas sp. S2755 | reverse complement strand
CAAAATATTCAATCCCTAACGCTACTCGCATACTGTATCTATCGCAACCCCTAACAAAAACGAAATATTAAGCGATTGGCGATGTGAATTAAAGCGCTTAAGCTAAGAAGTAGATGATGATACCGGCCAAACAAGGCAACTACTTTGTTTGCTCGGTATCATAGATGTGAGTATTAAGACTCTGTAAGCCCGGATTTCAGCAGCTCCGCCGCAGCTTGCACCGAATCTGTGCCATTCTCAAAAACATCGTTGAGCGTGGATATAGCCGAATCATAAACGTGAATTTCGATGTAAGCTTTTTCTAGATCAAATTTAGCGGCCAATCCGTCGACCTCTAAATCCACATACGTGGTATTTACACCCGCTAACAGCTCTTCAAAATGCCCATGCCCAAC
>NZ_PNDS01000271.1 GCF_005886535.1 Pseudoalteromonas sp. S2755 | reverse complement strand
TTTTTATTTCGATTCTAAGGATGACTCTGATGATTAAACGAGCGGCTTATATATTGCATGGTTTTCTAAAGATCTTAACTCGTTGTATCCTGTTGACAATGCAGTTGTTAAAGACGGCTTTCTAGTTGCGGGGGATGTCACTATTACATATCCAAATGGTCCATGGGTTGAGATGCGCTCTGAAGACCAATCAACCGACTCACCCACCGACAGCGTTGGCTTAAACTTGCAATACCCGACAGC
>NZ_PNDS01000270.1 GCF_005886535.1 Pseudoalteromonas sp. S2755 | reverse complement strand
AGCTCTAATAATATACCGGAACAAGCGGGGGCGGACGGGCTGCGGAAACCCCTATAGATTCAAAATCAATCGCAAATATATCTAACCTTTCAGCTGCAGGTTGCATGGTAGGCCAGTCTGCTTTTGAGCCCATAATGATGCGAACGGTCATAATTATTCCTCGACTCATTTTGCACGATACTGGGCTATTGTCCTTCACAGCTTCGCTGCGGGCATTATAACTGAGTTCGTGTTTAATGCGAATAATCCCGTTTTTTCAATTATCACGCGAGGGCACCCTGTGTTATTTAGACACCTCCAATTCTTCAATA
>NZ_PNDS01000269.1 GCF_005886535.1 Pseudoalteromonas sp. S2755 | reverse complement strand
GTGCGCCACACCTATTTGCCGAACTTGCTCTGCAGCACTCAAGCGGGGCGATTCTTTACAAATTAACATCGCTGGTGAATGAGCAAGACCGTTTAATCTTAATATAGTCTCTTGGTGCATAGTGTTTTGACCATGCCACTTTAAAAAGTTTTTTGCGGAGTTCCCGCGTGCGAATGGCCATAAACGTGTTCCTGCACCGCCCGCCATGAGGATTGGATGTTTGAGATTAGTT